>CAZZUZ010000267.1:0-4367 GCA_964657315.1 Vulcanimicrobiota bacterium | reverse complement strand
TCCGGAAAGACCGTCGTACATTCGGGGCGATAGCGGCGCGTTCACCGTGCGCGGCCTCGCCGGTGCCGCGATCTACGCGACGAGCTACGCGCTCGCCGCCGCGGCGTTGTTCTTCGCGACCGCAATTCTCAAATCGATAGCGGGCGAACGCGACGTGCGGCTGCTGCAGGGTTCTGGCCACAATTTGCCGCTTACGGGAATCGCATTCGCCGTCGCGGCGACGATGCTGACCGCGGTGTGGAGCGGAGCGCGCGCGGTGGGCGATACGGGCAGCACCGGCACGTCGATGCTCGTGACCGTTCTCGAGATCGTGGTCGCGGCCGGCACGGGCGGTGCGTTTCTGGCCGCGTTCGTGCGCGTGTTCGTCTATGCACCGCGCGTCGAGAACGGACGGCGGCCGGGCGAGGCCGTTCCGTGGTTCCTGATCTCGCCCGCGATCGCACTCGCGACCGCCGCGACCGCACTCGTGATCGCACCGCGTATTCTCGATTTCGCGGCGGCGTGTTCCGCCGACCTGATGTCGCGCGAAGCCTACGGACGGGCGGTGATGGCGGGCGTTCGCGCCGCGGCGCCGGCCGCACGCCGGCCCGTCGCCTCGCTCGCGACCCTGGCCGGGCCGGCCTTAGCGCTCGCAGTCGCCTTTGCGATCCTCACGCGCGCCCGAACGATCCGGCGCTTCCGCGTGCTCGCGATGAAAAACGTCGCGTACCGCTTCTTCGACGCAATCGACAACGGCGATTCCGGCGCGTACATCGCTTGGATCGCGGGCACGGCGGCCGCGCTGTCGCTCGTCTTTTCATTCGCGCTCTGAGCGCTCCGGGCCGGCAGACGGGTGCCTGCGCTAGGCGCGCCGTAAATTCGAACATGATCCCGCGCAAGCATTTTCTTGCCATACTCGGTGCCGGCGCATGCGGTGCTGCGGCGGCTCTTTCCGTCACCGTGCGGCGTGCCGCAGCGGCGGACGCGAACGTCCGACTCGCCGAGATCGAACGGCGCACGGGCGGCCGGCTCGGCGTATACGCGCGGGAACTCGGCTCCGCACGCACGATCGCCTATCGCGCATCGGAACGCTTTCCGATGTGCAGCACGTTCAAGACGCTCGCCGTCGGTGCCGTCCTCGCGCGCGTAGACCGCGGCCTCGAGCATCTCGAACGCATGGTGCTTTACGGAACCGGCGATTTGCTCGAATACGCGCCGGTGACGCGCGCGCACGTGAACGCCGGCGCGATGACCGTCCGCGCGCTGTGCGCGGCGGCGATGACGTACAGCGACAACACGGCCGCAAATCTGCTCCTGGGATCGCTCGGCGGTCCCCATGCGGTCACGGCGTTCGTGCGTTCGAGCGCGCTACGCGATCCGCTCACGCGGCTCGATCGCACGGAGCCGTCGCTCAACACGGCGATCGTGGGCGATCCGCGCGATACCACGACGCCGTCTCACATCGCGCACGATCTCGAACTGCTGCTCGCGAGCGACCGCGCGCTCTCGACGGCTTCCCGAGGTCTGCTCGAAGGCTGGATGCGCGCGTGTACGACGGGCACGCATCTGCTGCGCGCGGGCGTACCGGCGAGTTGGATCGCTGCCGATAAAACGGGCTCGGGCGAGAACGCGACGCGCAACGATCTGGCGCTCTTCCGCCGGCCGCAGCGTCCGCCGATCGTCGTCGCCGCCTACCTCACCCGCGCCCACGCCGTCGACGGCAACGGCCGCGACGCGGCGCTTGCGGACGTCGCACGCGTGGTCGCTGCAGCGTTGGCGTAGAACGGACGAGCCATGCCGCACAAAGGGACGAAGCTCTACACGCCGGACGGCCGTTACTTCGTCATACGCGGACGGCTCTGGCGGCTGACCAACCCGCATCTCGACGACGCGACGCGCGAGCGCCTCGTGCTCGCACTCATGGCGGCGCGGCGAGCCGTGGCTGCGGCGAAACGGCAGGGCGACAAGACCGGCGAAGACGCCGCACACGCGAGGGTCGATCGCGCGAAGCGCGGGCTCGGCGAACGCGGCCCGGTGTGGTGGACCGACGGCGCGCCGGACTACAACCGCCATCTCGTTCGCACGACGCCGTACGCGCAGTGGTATAGCGAGACGGAACATAGCTAGTAAGCTGGGTAAGCTGCCTCCATGAGTTCCTTTACGTTTCCCGGTTCCTCGCTAGCCGTCGATCGTTTCGGCTACGGCGCAATGCAACTCGCCGGCCCGAACGTGATGGGGCCGCCGCGCGATCGCGAAGCCGCGCTCTCGGTGTTACGCGAGGCCGTATCGCTCGGCGTGAATCACATCGACACGAGCGACTTCTACGGCCCGCACGTCGTCAACGAGCTCATCCGCACGGCGCTCGAGCCCTACCCCGAAGGACTCGTCATCGTCACCAAGGTCGGCGTGAAACGCACCCCCCGAGGCGCTTGGCTACCGGCGTACTCCGCCGAAGAACTCACGACGGCCGTGCACGACAATCTGCGCAATCTGGGCGTCGAGGCGCTCGACGTCGTAAATCTGCGCATCGGCGATCCCGACCGCGCGAAGAGCGCGTCGCTCGCCGAACGCCTCGGCGTGCTCGCGGATCTCCGTACGAAAGGCCTCATTCGCGAACTCGGCCTGAGCAACGTGTCGCGGGAGCAGATCGAAGAAGCGCGAGCGGTCGCGCCGATCGTCTGCGTGCAGAACGAGTACAACCTCGTGAAACGGGACGACGACGCACTCATCGACGAGCTCGCGAAAGCCGGGATCGCATACGTGCCGTTCTTTCCGCTCGGCGGCTTCTCGCCGCTGCAGTCGGCCGTCCTCGACGACGCTGCCAAAGCGCTCGACGCGTCTCCCATGCAGGTCGCCCTTGCGTGGCTGCTCCAGCGCTCGCCGAACATTCTGCTCATCCCGGGCACGTCGTCCGTCGCACACCTCCACGACAACTATCAAGCCACGGCCCTGCGCATCCCGCCCGATACGCTCGCGAAGCTCGAGGCGCTTTGAGTCGTCGCTCCTCGTCTCAACGCAAGGACAAGAAATGCTCCAAGCGTTCGAGTTCGCGTCGGAGTTCGCGGGCGAAGGCCGAATCGCTGGGCTTCGTTCCGACGTAACCGAGTTCGACGTCGAGGGTGGCGTCGTGGACGCGGGCGTTCGCCCAGCCGATGACGTCACTGCGCCAGAGGAGCGGAAGCGCGTAGTACCCGCGGATTCGTTTCGCAGGCGGCGTGTAGGCCTCGAAGCGGTACTGCCATTTCCAGATGTGTTCGAAGCGGCGGCGGTCCCAGACGATCGGATCGAATGGCGCGAGGAAACGGACCGACTCGTTTTCCGCACGCACGCTCTTGCGCGGCGAGCGCCAATACGCGAGGCCGTCGATTTTTTCGCGCACGTAGACGCCGTCGGCGAGCATCGCTTTCATGATCGCGCGATGCGAAGAACCGCCGCGCACGACGCGGCCCACGAGGTAGGCCGCGATGCCGGAGAGCGTACGCTCCGGAACGGGTGCGAGAATGTGCGCCACGACGCCGATGAGCGCGCGCACGCGATCGTCGACCGCGACGGCGGCGGCGCCGTCAGCGCGTTCGTTCAGACCGTACACGCGGACGCCGGCGTCTCGCCGCACGACGCGCACGAGGCCGCGCCGGCGCAAGCGCTCGAGTATCGCGGTCGTTTCCAGCGACTGGCCGCCCCACGCGTTGACGACGCGTTTCCGGCCGAGCCAGCGGCGCATGTCGCTCGGATGCAGGGGCCCGTGTTCGCGCACGATCGCGAGAACGCGCTCTGACGGCTCGTCGAGCGCTTCGATCGCGTGCGGATGCGCGAGTTCGGCAACCGCCCTCGTTGCGAAGCCGTATGCGTAGAGGATCGTTTCTTCGACGTCGAGCTTTTGGAACGCGCGTTCGAGGTCGCCCGCACGATAGTTGCGTACGCGGTGACGCAGGATGAGATCCTGCGCGCGCGCCGGTGCCCGGATCGGGTCCGCCTGCACGAATTGCAACGTACGCATCGCGCTCGCGAGCGAGCCCGGCGCGACGAGCGTCTGAGAGACCGCGGCGATGCGCAGCTGCTTTGCGTTCACGTCACGCGCGTCTTCGGCGGCGGAGCGATGCGTGCTTTCGGCGAACGCGGCCCGGCGTGAGCGATGTCGATGCGATCATGTCGCAAAAAGATACGTCGCAGTGCTATGGCTGCGGACAAGCGAACGATGTCGGGCTGCGCGTGCCCTTCACGCGGCTCGGCACGAACGGCAGCACGGCGAAGTACGTCGCGCGCGGAGAACACGCCGGTTGGAGCGACGTACTCCACGGCGGCGTGACCTTCACGCTCATGGACGAGGCGTTCGGCTGGGCGCTGTTCTTTCAGAACATCCCCGCCGTTACCGCAAAAGTGGAAACGCG
>CAZZUZ010000266.1:0-4385 GCA_964657315.1 Vulcanimicrobiota bacterium | reverse complement strand
GTCGTTTGCGACCAGGCGGCTGCGATCGAGTTCGCCGCCGGCATTGGCGAGCACGCGCGCGCCTTCGGCGTTGGCGTCGCTCACGATCTTCTCGGAGATGCGGGCGGCGTCGGCCGCGGCGCGCGCGAGGATCGAACGCGACTGCTCCTCGGCGACCGTGACTTCACGCTGCGCGGCGTCGATCTCTTCGCGTGCGGCGTCGCGGCGCGCTTCGGCTTCGGCGAGTTCCGCATTCTTGCGGGCTTGCGATGCGACGACGGCCGGCGCGAGCAGCCGGATCCACAGGACGACCATGACGACGATGAAGAGGATCGACGCGACGACTTGACTCCACGTCGCGACGCCTTCGTAGAACGCGTCGCTCACTTCGAGCCTCCGGTCGCGCGCTCGAGCAACGTCTTCGCAAGCGACGACGCGAGTTCGGGCATGCGCGCCTGGGCGCTCGCGACTTCGCCCGCAACGGTCGCCCGCGCGGCGTCGCCGATCTTCTGCGCTTCGGCCGACTTGTCCGCAACGATGGCCGCGGCTTTGTCCTCGGCGGCGCCGCGGGCTTTGGCGATCGTCTCCTCGGCCTCACGCCGCGCGGCGGCGCGCTTGGCATCGGCTTCAGAACGGAACGTCGAAACCTGCCGCGAGTAACGATCGTAATCGCCCTGAACGGCGTCGATGTGCGCGCGGCGCTTCTTGATCGCTTCACCGACGGGACGCAGAAACACCACGTTCAACAGTGCGAAAAAAATCGCGAAGTTGATGAGTTGGAACCAGAACGTCCCGTCGAGTGAGAGAAACATACCGGGGCGTTGGCTACTTCGCGAGATGCGAGAGAAGCGCGGGCACGTTCGCGACGACGAGCAGCAGATAGAACGCGAGGCCGAGCGCGATGATCGGGAACGCTTCGAGGACGCCGACGCCGAGGAAGAGGAACGTGAAGATGTTGGGACGCGCTTCGGGCTGACGCGCGATCGCTTCGACGGCCTTGGAAGCGACGACGCCGTCGCCGATGGCGGAGCCGAGCGCGACGCCGAGCACGATGAGTCCGAACGCGAGGATCGTCGCCGCTGCGACTAAGCTCTCTGAAGTCACTTTAGGTAGGCCTTTCTAGGTGGAGAAACTCTTCGCCGATGGAGACGATTTTTCGGCAAACCTTTGGGACGGTTCGTGAGCGAGCCCGACTCGGTCGGAGTCGAGCGGACCGCCCCGATTTCAGTGGTCGTCGGCCGTCGCGAGCGACAAGTAGACGATGCCGAGGAGCGTGAACACGAACGCCTGGACCGTGCCCACGAAGAAATTGAAGAACTGAATGAAAAACGGCAGGACGCTGACCGCGAGCGACAAGTTCACGGGACCGACCGTGACCTTCGCCGTCACGATCGACGCGATGATGATGAAGAGCAGTTCGCCGACGAAAATGTTGAAGAACAGGCGCGCGGCGAGCGTTACCGGCCGCACGATCTCTTCGAGGAGATTGATCGGGGATAGGAACCAGGGCTTGAAGATGTGCGCGTAGGCGCCGATGCCCTTTTTCCGGATCGCGACGATCTGGATGAGGAAGAACACGATCAGCGCGAGTGCGACCGTGGTATTCAGATCGCCCGTCGGCGATCCGCCGAAGGGCAACCCGAGCTCTTTGAACGGAAAGATGCCGAACTGGTTGAGCAAAAAAATGAAGACGAACAGCGCGATGAAAAACGGCACGAAGGGCTCGCCGCCGTGGCCGAGAGACCCGTTGACCATGTCCGCGATGTAATCGACGACGCCTTCGAAGACGGTCTGCGTTCGGCCGGCCTTGGGCGTACGATAGCTGCCGCCGACGTACGCGAACAATGCCAGCGCCACGATCATGGCAAGCCAGGTCGTGAGGATCGTATCGGCATGGACGGCGCCCAAGACGGGCAGCGTCCAAATGCTGTGTGTTCCGATGCCTTCTTTCACGTCAACTCGTTCGAACGGCGCGCCCTACCAAAAACCAGTAGAGCGCCAGGGGCAAAAAAAATCCGAGGAAGTAGGCAGCCATCGTCCACCACGGGGCGTGGAGCGCAAACTCCACCGGTACTATAGCGAAGACGAAGACCCGTAGGATACTGCTTATGACGAAGGCCGCAACGCTACGGTGGTCGAGCAGGCGTTCGTTGCTCCGCATCGTCAGCAGGGCGTTTGCGATTCCGCAGGCCGTTCCGAGGACGAGCGCCACGCCACCGGCCGGTGACTTGAGCGCGACGAGCGCACCCGCAACGGTCGCGATCGCGATCGACCACCCCACCATCGGCTTCTTGCGCCCAAAATAGAAACGCAGTTCGGCCTCTGACACGGCGCCTTCGTTTTTAGGGCTGCTGAAAATTTACCCTGCTGTTGCTTGGAAATACGAGGACCGGCTCCAGCCGGGACGGACGTTTCCCAGGATTCGCACGGTTTACTTACTATACAAACCCGCTAGACTGCGCTCGCCGGCTTAGGCGAGCGCGAGTATTGCGACATCTGAGAGGATTGCTTCCTTGCTCGAAACTCAAGTTCGAGGCTCCTACGTGCGTTGCGTCGCGTCTGCGGCTCTCGTCAGCCTGCTGGCGGCATGTTCCGGCGGCGGCTCCTCCCCCGCGACGCCCGTCTCGCAGCCGGCTCCCGCATCCGCCGCGCCGAGTTCCGGCGGCAAAGCCGACGTCACGTTTACGATGCACTGGAATACCGCCGCGACGTCAGGCGCCACCCGCCGGCGAGCGTACGTACCGGCGACGGCACGTAGCATCTCCGTCGCCGTCGACGGCGGCACGCCGCAATACCTCAACAGTCCCGCGACCACGCTGACGATCGCCGCCGATCCGGGCGTCGATACGTTTTTCTTCCAAACCTATGACGAGCAAAACGGCCAAGGCAACGTGCTGAGTCGCGCTTCGGTCACGCAAACGGTCGCGGCGGGCACGGCGAACTTCGTCACGGCGACGCTCAACGGCGTCATCGCCTCGCTCGCGCTCGCGCTGAGCAACTCGGCGCCGAACGCCGGAGCTCCCGCGACCGTCGACGTGAACGTCAATGCGAAGGATGCCGACGGCAATACGATCGTCGGACCCGGAGACTACAACACGCCCGTGCAGTTGACGATCTCCGATCCGAGCGACAGCGGCTCGCTCGCGCTCTCCACGGCAACGCTTCCCAATCCCGCTACGGCACCGACGCTGACGTATTCCGGCGCCACGCTTTCGAGCGCATCGATCGTTGCGAGCGCCGTGGGCGTATCGTCCGCATCCGCGACGTTCGCGCCTACGCCGACGTTCTACCAATTCTCGCTGCCGACCGCAGGAAACCGGCCGCAATGGATCGCCGCCGGTTCCGACGGCAATATGTGGTTCACCGAAAATCCCGGGAGCGCCATCGCGCGCATCACGCCGGCCGGCGCGGTTACCGAGTTCGCGATTCCGACGGCGAGCGCACTCCCGCAGCAGATCATCGGCGCGTCGGACGGCAATCTCTGGTTTACGGAGTACTCCGTGAACCCATCGCCCGCCACGAACAAGATCGCCAAGCTCACGACGGCGGGCGTCTTCACCGAATATTCGACGCTGTTCGCGCCGCCGCCGAGCGACGTACCCGAAGGCCTCGTCGATCGCGGTGACGGCACTATTTGGTACGCCGCCAACGGCAGTTCGCGTGTCGGCTTTCAAGGCATTTTCTCGGGCACTGCGGGCGAGACGGCGGTCCCTACCGCAAACTCCTCGCCGTTCGGGATCGCGACGGCGTCCGACAACAATCTGTATTACACCGAGAATGCGACGAACAAGATCGGACGCATCTCCAATCTCTTCACGGCGCAAAGCGAAGTATCGCTGCCCACGGGCACGGGCCCCGAATCGATCGTGCGCGGGCCCGACGGCAACCTCTGGTTTACGGAGAACGGCAGCAACACGATCGGCCGGCTTTCCCCGGGTTCGTTCTTGGTAACGGCCGAGTTTGCGACCCTGACGCCGAATTCGGCGCCCGTCGGCATCGTCGCGGGTAGGGACGGCGCGCTCTGGTTTACGGAAGGCGCACAGGACAAGATCGGCCGCATTACGACGAGCGGCGTCGTGACCGAATTCGCATCGCCGGTGACCGGGCTCGGCCTCAAAGGCATCGCGCAGAGTGCAGACGGTGCGTTCTGGTTCGCCGAATCCGGTTCGGGACTCAACCCGGGCCGCATCGGTAAATTGGTGTACTGATGCGGAAAAATGACGCTCTTCGCAGGCTCTTCTCCCTAACCGCCCTCACGACGGCAGCGTTCGCGAGCGCCGGCTGCGGGAGCAACGCGACGCCGAGCTTCGCACCGATTGCGAGACCGTCTCCGACGGCTACGGCGACGATCACCGGCGCCACGCCGACGCCGTCTCCGACGGCTACCGCGACGATGACCGGCACCA
>CAZZUZ010000265.1:0-4390 GCA_964657315.1 Vulcanimicrobiota bacterium | reverse complement strand
ACCGCACCGAGGAAGAAGCACGAGCGCACGCAGCGATGAACGGCATGGCCGGAGCGTTATTTTGCTATCGCTGCGCCTACTGCGATAGCTGGCATTTGACGCGTCGAAAAACGTAGATCATCGCGAAAGTTTTACTTCAGTCTCCGTAGTCGTTTTCGCTGTAGGCACAGCATCCGCAAATGCCCATGCCACTTTACCTATGATCGCCGTTCCTACGAGTTTTGTGTTGTCATCACATGGTTCTTCGAAAAACGTATCCCCTAAGGTTGCCGACTGATTCGCTTCGAGTATTAGATCTGCTTTTGGCGTACTACTCGGAGTTGGCGTTGGATTTATCTTGGCCGTCATGGACGGATCACCGGGAACGGTGACCGTGTAATGATCCTCCGAGCCGAATCCACGAGCGAGGCATCGCGACTTTAAGAATCGAGAAGTAACCTTTTGAATTCTTTCGGCAACACCGTAATCGCCATCTTTGATCCGAATCGCCCGCGCAGTGTGATTCTCAACCTTCAACTTAACACTCGAGAAATCTGGAGAAACCACCACATTCACGTAGACAGGCATATTTTGCGATTGGGCCACAACAACGCTCCTGAAAATACCAATAGAGCCAAGGCATAGGGTTGCCTGCATCGCAAATTTTATTGACATGTAGCCACCTCTTCGTCTGAAAGCATTTCATAATAAGGGAAGACAGCAGTCCAAGTTGGTTCTGAGGCGACAGGAACCGTACGATAAATTGGAAGCGACGGCGCACCGAATGTCTCCCACGTATTGGTTTTGTCTGATTCGTTAAACTGCGCGCCCCCGCTCTATTGCCAAGATATGGCTTGACTGAGGGGCACCCATATATTCGGATTATTCGGATCCGAGTTGACTGATAATTTATACATCACATATTCTTGGAACTGTTCATGTGCCAAGACTTCAACACTGTCGTTGTTCGTAGGCAACGCTAGAGGAAAGCCAGGACTATCTGAATCAGTGTCTTCACGAGCCTCGTCGTCGGCAACCCGATTTCGCCGCTCGTCGCGGCGCCGAAGACGCGCCGGCCGATCGAAGACGCGGTTCGATGGATCTAGCGTCGCGCTGAGCGTGGCACGCAAACGCGGCCGCGGCTCTTCGGAAGATTTCGACGCGATGAAGTGGTGGCTCAACAGCCGCGACGGCGTCGATGCGATACAGGATCGCGACATCGCGCGTAGCTGCACGTCCAAGGACGGCTACCGCACCGAGGAAGAAGCACGAGCGCACGCAGCGATGAACGGCATGGCCGGAGCATTATTTTGCTATCGCTGCACCTACTGCGATTCGTGGCACCTCACGCGGAGGAGAACCTGACGCCTCAATAGCTCAGCGCGGCGATCTTGCGGATCGTGCGTTCGTCGACGACGGTACGCACCATGAAGTCCGCGACGTCCGCGCGCGAGATCTCGCGGCCGCGCTCGGGCAGCACGCGTTCGTTCGCGCGATAGAGGCCCGTGCGCGGCCCGTCCGTGAGCCGGGCCGGGCGGACGATCGACCACACCGTATCGCTCTCGACGATCGCGCGTTCCATGGCGCGATGTCCCTCGAACGGCTTCTTGAAGAGCAGCGGCAGCCCGAAGCGCCGCGTGCCCGCTTGCGGATCGTCGTCGACGCCCGCGCACGAGACGGCCAGCAGACGCGTCGTCTTCTCGAGCTTCATCGCAGCCAGGACGTTGCGCGTTCCGAGTTCGAGCGTGACGTCGTCGCCGCCGAGCGCGGAGAAGACGACGTCGCAGCCGGCCACGACCGCTTCGACGGCGCTGGGGTCGCGCGCATCGCCCTCGATCACGCCGATGACGCCGAGGTCGGGCGGCATCTTGCGCCGATCGCGGACGAGCGTTTTGACGTGGTCGCCGTTCTCGCGCGCGACCGCGAGCAGCCAGCGACCGATGCCGCCCGAGCCGGCGATGATAGCAACGCGCATGGCACGGGGGATTCGCGTTCTCGCGTTCGCGAAGCCTCGCGTACCATGCGCTTTGTACGATTTCACTTCGGCGGCACCACGCACTTCGGCACGACCGACGGCACGTCGGTCCATCCGTTCTCGCCCGAGGTCGCTTCGCTGCAGGCGTATCTGGCGCTCGAAGAAGACGAACGCTCCGCGATTCCCAAAGGCGACGCGATCGCGCTCGCGGACGTCGAGCTGCTCGCGCCCGTCGTTCCGCACAAGAACGTCTTTTGCGTCGGCCGCAACTATCTCGCGCACGCCGAAGAGGGCGCGCGCGCCGCGGGCGTCGAGCTCAAACTGCCGAGCGTGCCGACGTTTTTCACAAAGGCGCCCACCGCGATCGCGAATCCGGGCGCGACGCTGCATCTCGACGGCACGATCACCAAAGAATACGACTACGAAGCCGAACTCGGCATCGTGATCGGCAAGCGCGTCAAGGACGTAAACGAAGAAAACGCGCTCGAAGCTATTTTTGGCTACACCTGCGTCAACGACGTCACCGCCCGCGACCTGCAGCGCGCCCACGTCCAGTGGTTCAAAGGCAAGAGCCTCGACGAAACGTGCCCGATCGGCCCGTGGATCGTCACCGCAGACGAGGTCGGCGATGCGCAATCGCTCGCGGTGAAACTCGACGTCAACGGCGCGAACAAACAAGACGGCAACACGCGCAACATGATCTTCGACATCAAGCGCATCATCGCGTCGCTCTCGCGCGGCATGACGCTCGAGCCCGGCGACGTCATCGCGACCGGGACGCCCGACGGCGTCGGCTTCGCCCGCACGCCGCCCGAATATCTCAAGAACGGCGACGTCGTCGAGATCGAGATCGAAAACATCGGCAAGCTGCGCAACACGCTCGCGATCTCGTAGGCCCCGGGTCGCGCTAGCCGGCTTTCCGGTAGCGGTAGGCGGGATAGAGGAAGAGTGCGAGATCGCCCGGGCGCAAATCGGCCGCGGAAGCCGCGAGGAACTGACGCCCGTCGCGGAATGCCGCGAGGACGATCGTGCCGCGCGTGGCCGCGAGCCGTTCGATGTCTTCGGCGGCGCCGAGCGATTGGGAGAGCGTGTAGCCGCGGCCGCCGATCTCGACGTAGCCGCGCGCGTTTGCGGTAAACGAGAGGGCGACGAGCACGGGGCCGACGAGATCGCCCGCGCCGAACGTCCGGCCGATGCGAAAATGCCGCGCGACGGAGTCCGCGAAATCGCCGTCGACAACGCGCATCACGATCGGCAACTTCTCGCTAATGGCCTGCGCGCCGAGCGCGACCTCAAGATTCATCGTGTCGCTCTGCGTGAGCGCGACCAGTGCGTGAGCTTCGGCGAGATTGCAGAACGCGAGCGTCGAATCGAGCGTCGCGTCGCCCGTGAGCAGCGCGAATTCGCGGTTGCGCGCACGCTCGACGATCGCGGCACCGGGAGTCTGTTCGACCACGATGAGCGGGACGCGCAGCGCGATGAGGTAATCGATCACGCGCGAGCCGACGCGTCCGGCGCCGCAGACCACGATGTGGCCGCTCGCATCGATGCGGCGCACGCCTTGCTGCGCGCGATACCGCGCCTGCGTAAAATTTGCCGTCACGAGCGCGACGAAGAGTCCCGTGAAAATCACGCCCCCGAGCATCGTCACCATCGCGGCGACCTGCTCGACGTGGTCGCTCGTGCGCGGCACGATGTCGCCATAGCCCGTCGTCGTCATCGTCGTGAGCACGAAGTACGCTGCCGTGAGCGGATCTGCGTGCAGGGCGAATGCGAAGAACGCGGTCGCGATGACGTAGAACGACGCGGCGACGATCGTAAGGCGCCGTGCGAGCGGATCGGCGCGGCGCCACGCATTGCGTACCGCGCGCGGCGCCCGCGCGATGCTCGTAACCACACCCTCGCGCCGCCGTTTGCCGCCCGCGCTGCGCGACGTCAAGCGGGTGAACGTCGTGAGCCTCTCGTTCCCGTCGAGGCGATACGACGAGTCGACCGCCTCGCCGCCGGCCGCGAGGATGCGACATTCCAGACGCGCCTGCGCCTGTGCGACCGTTTCACCCGCGACGCCGAGCTCGTTCGCGCCGCGCTCGGCGAACCCGAAGAGCGGACCGTCGATGTCGGGGAACTGGACGCCGTAGAAATTCGCGGGATCGACGGCGGCGGCCGCAAAGACCGCGGCGGATAGCGCCGCGAGCGAGACCACCGTGGTGTTCTCGAGATTGACCTCGACTTTGCGTCCGAGCGTGCGATTGAATTGCCGCATGACGATGCGGATCTGCGGGTTGAGATCGCGCGCGCGCATCGCGATCTGCAGGTTGAGGCGGTCGTCGCTGTTGAGCAATAAGATGCTACGCGCGCGTTCGATGCCCGCCGCCTCGAGCGTACGCGAGTCGGCCGGATCGCCCGCGACGAAACGCGTCCCCCCGAGCGCGATGA
>CAZZUZ010000264.1:3273-4413 GCA_964657315.1 Vulcanimicrobiota bacterium | reverse complement strand
GCGGCGCTACCGCACGGACCGTTCGTGCGCCGCTTCGGGCCCGAGGCCGCGCGATGGCACGCGCGCGCGGGCGGCGTCGACGAGAGCGCCGTCGTGCCGCGCGCCCGGCGCGTCACGATCGAACGCTCGATGTTCGGCGAAGGCACGGCCGAACGCGAAGACCAGCTGCTCTTCGCATTGCGCGCGCTCGTCACGCGCGTGGCCGACGACGTCGCATATGCCGGCAAACGCTGCGGCGCGCTCGCGCTCGAACTCGAATGCGAAGACGGCGAACGCGTCGCGCTCACGACGATGCTCGCGCAGCCGACCGCGCAATCAGGCACGCTCTTCGATCTCGTGCGCGCGCGTCTCGAAGGCACGACGCTGCAATCGCCCGTAACGGGTCTGCGCCTCGCGGCCGATCGCTTGGAAGAAGGCGGCACGGAACTCTCGCTGTTTTCCGGCAGCGATCCCGATCCCGAAGTGGTCGGCATCGCGCTCGCGCGTTTGGAAGCCGCCCTCGGGCCGAGCGCCGTGCGCCGCGCGAGCATCGCTGCGGGCAATCGCTACGAAGCGCGCGCCGCCTACGAAACGTTCGAAGCGGGCGCCTTTGCACGCTCGCCGCGCATCTCGTTCGCACCGCCGCAAGCACCGAGCGAAACCGGCACGCTCGCCTATCGCATCCTCGCACCACGCGCGATCGACGTGCGCGTACGTGGCGGCCGCCCGGCCGTCGTGACGTTACCACACGCACCGCCCTGCGACGTCGTCGACGTCGCGGGCCCGTGGCGCGTCGACGAAGCCTGGTGGGCCGAGTGCCTGGACACCGGCGGCAAACCCATCGTCAACGACGCCTACGACGTCCTGCTCTCCGACGGTTCTCTCATCCGCATCATCGCCGAACGCACCGGCCACTGGTACCTCTGCGGCACATACGATTGACCCCCCATCGTCACCCCGAGCGGAGCCGGCACCTAAGCGATAACAAAAATAACAGAACTTGTAAGTAAGCAGGCCTTTTAGGCCATAAAGTCCTGCAGAACATGGCTTTTTAGCCTTAACAGAAATAACAGAATATGAACCCATTCCGACCAGCTCCCGGAAGTGAGCCTCCGGCTCTCGTCGGCCGAGCGGCGGAACTCGCTGCGTTTCACCTCTCGA
>CAZZUZ010000264.1:0-3173 GCA_964657315.1 Vulcanimicrobiota bacterium | reverse complement strand
CGAGTATCCCGGACCGCCTCAAACTCGTCATGACGAACGTCATCGAGCACTTACCGAAGGCTAGCTACGAACTACCGCACGAAATGGACTCGATCGCAATCGAGGGACGAAGCGACGAACATGTGGCATCGAAAGCCTTCATCGATCAAATCTATGAGTTAAACAAAGCAGCCCGTTCAGTCGGTGAACCTGCAAGATCTCGTACCGATCGTCGAATTCATTCACGAAACGGCCGCTTCGGATGCTCCGGCACTTCTTATCGGCGCCGGATTACCGACGAGCAAAACGCATTTGCAGAGCGTTAAAACATATTCCGAACGGTGGCGTTACTTTCGGCTCGAGCTTCTCGGCTTGGAAGACGCGAACGATGCGATCACGATTCCATTATCTGCCCATCACGTCGAAATCGAGAACGCCGCGCTCGCAGCACTGGCCGGCGAGACGTACGGCTATCCGTTTTTCGTCCAAGAATACGGCTCGGCGGCATGGGCGGTCACTACGGATCGGCGCATTACGGGCTGGCTCTAGCCAAACTCGGATCGGGACCACGCCGCATACGCGACGTCGCAGCGGCTCTCGACCAAAAAGTCGAGCGCATCAACTGGATACGCAATCAACTGATAAAGAAAGAAATTATCGACAAGTTTCTCTTGCGGAACGACCGTGAATCCGCACGACGTCTCGGGTAAGGAGATGCGCGTGGAGAATTCGGATCGTCTGCAGCGGATCGTTTCGGTATTTCAGCCCGGCGAAATGCTGCTGTGGTCCGGCACTCCGTCCACCGCGTTCCGGCTCTTGCCGAACGCGAACGTGAACGTTCCGTTCGGCATCGTTTTCGGCGTGGGCGTGCTCTTTTGGGACGTGCATCTCGCCAATAGCCACGCGACATTCTCGGCGCTCGCCGGCGGCGTCTTGTATACGCTGCTCGCGATGTATTTGACGTTCGGCATCTATCTACAAAACATGTATTCGCGCGGACGCACGACCTATGCGGTCTCGACGCTCGCGGCGTATTTCCGAACCGACGGCCTCATCTCGCAGACGCGCTTCATCCCCGCCCAGCAGTTCGCACCGATCGAATTGCAGATGGAAGCCGGAACGTCGGGCACGATCAGCTTCGGACCGCGCATGATGCCGGGCAGCCGCGCTCGCCTCGGTTTCGCGTTGCCCGGAACTCGCCCGATTTCCGCGCAGTTCGCGGGCATCGCCGACGCCGCGCGCGTCCGCGACATCATGCAGCATCTCGCCGACACCGTGCCCGACGATTTCGTCGCAGACGGCGCTCGAAACATCGTCCCGCCCGCCGGGTAGTTTCGCCCATGAACAGTACGTTGCGTTCGCAGCGCTTCCAGCCGCTCTTGAGCGCGGGAGAAACGCTGCGCTGGACGGGCGCGCCGCCGACGGGACTTCGCTTCCGTGCGGCCGACGCGTTCCTCGTTCCGTTCAGCCTCTTCTGGGGCGGCTTCGCCTTCGTCTGGGAAGGCGCCGCTCTCACCCACGGTGGTCCGCCGCTCTTCGCACTGTGGGGCATCCCGTTCTGCCTCATCGGGCTCTACCTGATTTTCGGACGTTTTATCTTCGACGCATTTCAGCGCGCGCATACCGCATACGCGGTGACCGATCGCGCGGCGTATGTGGTCGTCGACGGGCCGTTCGCGCGAACGCTCGTCTTCAACGCGCAGTCGATCATGCCGATCGAACTCAAAGTACGCGAAGGCGCGAGAGCGGGCTCAATCCACTTCGGACCGCGAGCCGCCTACGGTTCGCGCGGCTACGGCTGGAATGTGTGGACGAGCGACTCGTCCGGATTCACCGGGATCGACGAGGTGGCGAGCGTGTACGCACTCGTGAAAGAGATCGCCTAGCTTCGGGGCCATCGAAGTCCGGGACGCGCCTCGGCGTCGACTGATCGACGTCGGCGCGCTACGTCTAGCGAGCGGCCTTCGCTTTCGCTCGCGCGCGCGAGAGCGGGAGCGGACCGCTCTGTAGCGGACCGTTGTACTGCAGCACGTCGATGCCGCCCGTCTCGAAGTCGACCGCGTACAGGATGCGCGGCGTGATCCAGTAGACGCCGACCGTATCGGATATGCCGCTCGGCACGAACCAGCCGACCTGTTGGATCTGACCGTTCGAGGCGACGTTGAGCATGCGCACGCCGAACGAGAACGACGCCATCGCGACCAGGCCGCCGTTGTTGAAGTTCGCATTGACGTCGAACCAATGCGACGAGCAGCCCTCGGGGGTGCCGACGGCGATCGTCGACGGATTGCCGTTCGTGTCGACTTCCTGTATGCCGCCTTTGAGCCCCTGATCCGCATCGCCCATCGTGAGCGTGTAGGCGCCCGAGAGGTTGAAGTCGTGCGTCGTCTGCCAGCCCGTCGTATCGTAGCTGTAGAGCGTGCGGCCGTCGTCGGGGAACATCTCGCAGCGGCCGATGCCGGCGATCTCGTTCTGCCCTAGGAAAAACTTGTCATTGCCCCGATTCGGCCATGCGATGCTGTGACCGACGTGACCGCTCTGCGACGGTCCGATCGCACCGGGATTGGGTTCGGGCGACGACGCGGGCAGCGCGAAGAGGAGCTTCGGATTCGCGGGCTGCGTCGTGTCGATGAAGTACACGGGGTTGCTCGCGGTCGCGACGAGACCGGGTTTGATTTCGGTCATGTAGTGATAGTAGATCGTCGGATCGAGGATCGCATCCCAGCTCTTCGCCGCGACCGCCGGTGCCGAGGGATTCGTCAGATCGATGAGCGCGGGAGGATGGAGGTTGATGTCGCCCGTCGTCGAGTTGTTGACGAGGTTGGGCGATGCGCCGTACGCGAACGTGCAGTCGGCCAGACACGCGTAGGTGTGGCCGTCGCCGCTCGGCACCGTGGCGAGAATCTTCATGTTCGCCGGATCGTGCGTATCGACGACGATCGCGTCGTCGGCGTACGTTCGCGAGAGCACGGCGATGCGTTCGTTGACCGACGTCTCTTCGTTCTCGATCTGATTGATGTCGACGCCGGCCGGAATGTTGCCGAGGTCGACGCTCAGATCGCCGACCTTTTGCGGCGCGAGCGGATTGGTCGTGTCGAAGGCGTAGAAGCCCGACTCCCAGTTCGTCAAAAAGAACGTGTGCAGTGCGGCGACGTAATGGCCGCCGATGCTCTCGCCGCCGATGATGGTCAGAT
>CAZZUZ010000263.1:0-4431 GCA_964657315.1 Vulcanimicrobiota bacterium | reverse complement strand
GAGCTCGGTCCTCACGAAGTGCGGTCTCACGTCACGTGTCGATATCGCCGCACGCGTCGCATCCGGCAAGCCATTCGAACGTTTCGAAGGGTGAAGCGTCTAGTGCTTGCGCGCTTGCAGTCGTCGTAGCGCGTTCTGCACGTCGCCCGGTCAACTCTTGTAGATACGCTGCAACGGTGAGGTGTGGGCCGACCCGAAGCGGTCTTCGTCGTCGCTGAGAAAGAATAGCCGGTCTCCCCAATGCCGACGTCGCGATGCCGTCGGCTGCTCGGCCGCTCTTGCTTCCCTGCGGCAAAAAAACTCGACGTTCGTTTCGGCGATCTCCGGCAAATCCACGTTCCCGGCGATATCGGCGGGCGTCGTAGCGATGTCATCATCGACAGGGGCTCTTCGATGATCTACGTATCGAGTAACGCCAGCCGACGCGCGCTTCGCGACAACAGGATTCGTCACCGGCGTCCATGCGGCGAGGCGTTTTGATCTGCACTGAAGGTGCTGCCGCGCCGGCTAGCTTCAGTTCGCAATCTTGAAAAATACTACGTCGTGTTGAAAGGGCAAGCGCCGAAAACCGTGGGTGGATGTTGGAATGCCGGTCAATCCTCAAAAAAGACGATAGTCAGTTGTGCCGGCACGTGCTAGATTCGGTGCGCTGAATCTTAGCCGCAAGCTTTGTAATAGAAGAGTGTTTTGCTATTTTCAGGCATGTAGCAAGACTTCGATTATGGGGCAAATTATGACCATCAGCCAGGGGATGACCTACGCTTTAGCTGCCGCGCTGCTGGCGTTAGCGGCTCGAGCAGCATTTGCGCCGCGGCACGCCGCTCTCGCGTACGGGGTTCCGGTTCCCGACGATATGATCCCGACGCCGTATCTCGAGGTCAAAGCAAACCGAGATTTCGTGCTCGCTGCGTTGCTCGTCGTCACCGCATCGGCGAGTCGGCCTATCCTTGCCTTTGCGCTCTTCTTTGGCGCGGTTGCTCCCGCCGCCGACGCATGGATCGTCGCGCACCACGGAAAGCTGTCGGGGACGATCGTTCATATGTCGACCGTCGCATTCATGCTCGTAGCGGGTACCTTCGCTGCGACGGGTCATTGAGCGCCCATGTCACATTGGATCTGGTTTGCGGTCGCGGTGCTGATGCTGCTCGACGCGATCGCGTATACATTTGGAGCCATCGGCCCGATCCGCAGCGCCCTGCACCCCGCCGAGCCGTATTGGCAAAAGCGCCTTCTCTTGAACCTGATGCTCGCGAATCAGGGACTCTATCTCGGCGCGGCAATAGCGCTCGTTGGCGCGTTCCTCGTCACCCAGCAGCGGGAAGCCGGGATTGCGCTTTTCTGGCTGACGCTCGCGACCTGCGTGTACACGCTGGTGACGGTGCCGTTGTTCACACCCCGCGATAGCATGCACATGATTCCGCGGGCACTTGCGACGGGGTTGATCGTCACCGGATTCGCCGTGACCTGACCTTACGTGACGACGACGTATCTTCGAAGCATGTAAACCGGCAAAGCGCGTTCCATCGCGGGGTCTTGCGTGACGCTTCTCACACATGTTCCCCGGACTCGAAGTTGCGATGCGGAGCCGGTCGATACCACCATCATGCTCGGCACGATGGTTGTAGCGGCTGCCCTCTTCGTAGCGGATATCTCGGCAGCGTTCGTGGGTCCGGTTTCGCAGGCGGCCCACATGAGCGCTCCGGCCGTCGCGCCGCCCGACCGTGCCGCCCTGGGCGTCCTCGCCGACCTCAACAGCAAACGCGCCGCCCACCACTGCGCTCCGCTCGTGATCGATACCGCGCTCTCGCAGGTCGCCGGCAGCCAAGCCGAAGATCTTGCCGTGCATCATTCCTTCAGCCACACGTCGAGCGACGGCAAGACCCCGTTCGAGCGCATGAACGCCGCGCACATCACCTACGGCTACGCCGCCGAGAACATCGCGCTCGACGACACGATTCCGAGTGCCGAAGTCGCGCTCTGGAACTCGCCGGGCCATCGTGAAAACATTCTGGGCGAGCACTACGCTCACGTAGGCATCGCCTTCGCGAAAGAAGACGGCGGTCAGATCGTCGTCGTCGAAGACTTCACCGACTAGTTCGTCGCGAACGCAAACGTTCGCCGATCGTGCCACGTCCCGCCGCTGCGATAGTGCCAGAGTTCGAGGCCGATCGCGCGCGCTGCGAAGGGCGCCGCGTTTCGCAGCCGCTCGAGCGTCTCGCGCGCGACGGCGGACGTAACCTTGTTCTGCACGACGACGTGCGGCCGAAAGCCTTGACGATCTTGCGGCGTGAGGTCAGCCTGCCAGTTTCGCGCGAGCGCCGCACGTAACGTGTCGAGCGCGGGCGCGCGCAGATCGAAACTCACGCCGCTGCCGATGGAACGCGCGCTCGATACGTCCACGGTGAACGGCGCCGCGCCGGATGCGGCGGCCGCGAGATCCGAAGCGATCGCGGCTTTCCGTTCGAGCGGCAAGCGATGAAAGAGCATCACGTGCGCCGGCACGCGGTTGCGCTCTGCAGGATAGTGCGCGCGGCGCAGGCGTTCGAAAACACTCATGCTCTCGGCGTCGAGTTCGAGGGTGACGAGCAGCGCTTCGTCGCGATCCATTCGGCGTTTATGCCCGAACGCGTGCGGACAATCGTGTCCGCCGCGGCCGTACGTACGAGCCTCGCCCGACGAGGCTTGCGGGCGGCGTCGGTTAAAATAGGTCCCGTCGTGATCGTACGGCCGATTCTCTGTAAGCCGTTCGTCGGACGGCGTGAAGAACTGAGTTACCTGCGCGAGCGCCGGCTTGAAGCTGGCGCCTCGCACGGCGGCCTCGTGCTCGTCGCGGGCGAAGCGGGCGTCGGTAAATCGCGGCTGATCGGCGAGTTTTGCAACGCGCTCGCCAACACGCGCTGGCGCATCGGCATCGGTGCGTGTCACGAGTTCGCGTCGCGCCCGTACTGGCCGATCCTCGAAGCGCTCCTACGCTTGGACAGCGAGCCGTTCGAACTCGGTGCCGCCGGCTCGAAAGCGGAGCATTTCGAGGCGATCGCGGCGCGTATCGCGGAAATTCAAGCGCGCAAGTCGGTCGCGATCGTCATCGAGGACGTGCACTGGGCCGACGCCGCAACGCTCGAACTGCTCGCGTTCCTCGGGCCCAAGCTCGCGAAGATGCGCGTACTCGTGATCACGACCTTTCGCACGGACGATCTACCGCGCAATCATCCGGGCGTCGCGATCATGGAGAACGTCGTTCGTGCGTCGCGCGCCGGCCGCGTCAATCTCGCGCCGCTCCGCGGTACCGAATTGCGCACCTTCATCGACGAAGCCCTCGCGGACATCGCGCTGCCCGAGCAGACGCGCCGCGCGATCGCCGTCGCGAGCGACGGCAATCCGTTTTTCACCGAAGAGCTGCTCAAGAGTGCGGTCGAGTCGCATAGCGCTCCGAACCGTGTCGACGGCCGCGGCAAACTTCCGCAAACCGTGCGCGCGACGCTGCTCGGACGGCTCGACCCGTTCGAAGATCGCGAGCGCCGCATCATCATGCAGGCCGCCGTCATCGGCCGCACGTTCTCGCTCGCGCTGCTCGCCGAAACGCTGGCAGCGAATGACTACGAGCTCCTGCCCACGCTGCGCCGCGCGCGAGATCTCCAGCTCATCGAAGAGATCTCGCCGTCGACGTTCCGTTTTCGCCACGGCCTGACGCGCGAAGCCCTCTACGGAGATTTTCTCGGCGCGGAAGTGCGGCCGCGCCACCGTGCCATCGCCCAAGCGCTCGAGAAAACCTCGCCTGGAAAGTTGTCGCTCGAAGCGCTCGCCTATCACTGGTGGGCGGCGGAAGATCACGCGCGTTCCGCGCGCTACAACGAACAGGCGGGCGATGCGGCCGCGGCCGTCTTCGCGCACGAGGATGCGCTGGCGTTTTACGAGCGCGCGCTCGGCGCAAACGGGCTCGGCCCGCTCGTACGCGGGACGCTCTTGGAGAAGATCGGCGAAACGTACCTCGCGCTCGCGCAAACCTCCGACGCGCACGGCGCGTTCGAACGCGCCGCGGTCGAATTTCGCGATGCCGACGAGTTCGAGCGCGAGGCCAAAGCCCGCGTCGTCGGCGCCCAGACCGCTTATCTGCTCGACATTTCCGATCCGACGGCGGACCTGCGCACGATGCTCGCGCGGCTCGAGCCGTCGCAGTACGCAGCGGTCAGCCGCGTGTGTCTGGGACTTGCTTGGATCACCGCATCGGAGTGGTACCCCGACCAAGCTGCGAGCTACCTGCAGCGCGTCGACGCGCGCGCGCTCGACGATCCGGAGCTGCGTCTGCCCTTTCACAACGTCGCCGCCTGGATCGCGATGACGGTCGGCGATATAGAAACGTTCCGCCGCGAACACGCGCTCTGGGTGCGTGCGGCATCGGCGGTCGGCTCGCCGCGCGCGCTCGCCGGAGCG
>CAZZUZ010000262.1:0-4431 GCA_964657315.1 Vulcanimicrobiota bacterium | reverse complement strand
AATCCGTCGGTGCGGATTTCGTCGTGCGCGACTCGCTCGATGCGCTGCTCGCGGGCATGGCCGAACTCGCAGACGACGGTGTGCTCGACACCGCGCGGGTGCGAATGGAAATCGTCGCGCGAGATGCCGAGCTCGACAATCCCTATGGCAAAGATTTGCAGATCGCGGCGATCCGGCAGGCGCGGAACTACCTCGGCGACCGCTTCGTCCGCGCGGCCGCGCCGCACCGGTTGCTCGATCCGAAGTACGGCCCGCTGATCGCGGTCAAACTCAACATCCTCACGCGCAAGACGCTCGGGGGGTTCGAGACCGATCTCGAAGGCCGCGTTTTCGGCACGACCGGCGAACGCATCGCGGGGCTTTACGCCGTGGGCGAAGCCGCCGGATTCGGCGGCGGGGGCGTGCACGGCTACCGTTCTTTGGAAGGAACGTTCTTGGGCGGTTGTATCTTCTCGGGCCGGGCGGCAGGCCGAAGCGTCGCCGCGTCGGGCTAGAGCTCGCGGACACTAGGCCCGACGACGGTTTCACGCTTTTAGGCGTTGGGTGTATAGGGTACTTACATTTCGGACAGGCGTCTTTACATCGGCATCCGAGTTTTATTGACATTACTGTCCATAAAGAGTACGATGACTTTATCTCACGTTACGGAGCATTTGCTATGACGACGATCGCCCGGCCGCCGGAAATCGACATCACCCCGCGCGACATCCACTTTGCGGTCGATCACGCCCGCGTCGCGGACTGGGCCGGCGGCGATTTCATCCGCACGTCGTTCTTCAATGCGATGTCGATCTTGTTTCCGGCAGGCGAACGGTTCTTCATATCGTCGGTAGCCGCGTACAGCGGCCAGGTCGCGGATCCCAAGTTGAAATCCGAGATCAAGGCGTTCGTAATGCAAGAAGGTTTGCACACGCGCGAGCACCTCGAATACAACGAAGCGATGGAAACGATCGTCGACGTCGAGCGCCTCTACGAGGGCGTCGCCGCGCGCATCGGCTTCCTCAAGAAGCACTTCAAGCCGATCACGCACCTCGCGATCACGTGCGCGCTCGAACATTTCACGGCAATCATGTCGCACGAAGCGCTCAAGCGTCCGGAATATCTCGACGAAGCGCTGCCCTCGTACCGCCGGCTCTGGGCGTGGCACGCGCTCGAAGAGTGCGAGCACAAGTCGGTCGCGTTCGACGTCTACCGGACCGTCACGGGCGGGAAAAAAGAATGGTTCCGCCGCCGCCGGATGGTCTTCGTCACGATCAACTTCCTGCGCGACATCCTGATCAATTGCTACCATATCTTCAAGGCACGCGACAAGCACCGCGACCCGAAGACGTGGGCGCAACTCGGCTGGTTCCTGCTCGGCAAGCCCGGCTTTCTGCGCAATTGCATCAAGCCGTATCTGATGTATTACAAACGTGACTTCCATCCGTCGCAAATCGACGATCTCGTCGAACGCCGCCGCGCTCAAAGCCTCATCGCGTAAACGCGGTGCCTCGCAGGCTCGATAAGAAGCGCGTCGATCCGCTCGGTTCTTCGGCTTCGCTTCGAGCGCCGGTAGGCGCGTAGTCGAAGTACGGGCGACGAGCCCTTGCGGCTGCGCGGCGCAGTAGCCGTCGCACAGGGCGTCAAAGCGTTCGCGCGTGAGGATCGTCTGCATTTCCGATACGCACGGGCTCGCGCGCGTGACGGCAATCCCGCCGGGCGACGTGCTCGTTCATGCGGGCGATCTGACCATGCGCGGCACCGAAGAAGAACTCGAAGCGGAATTTGCATGGCTCGCCTCGCAGCCGCATCGGCATAAAGTGGTCATCGCGGGCAACCACGACTGGGTACTCGATCCGGCGATGCCCGAGGCCTTTCACAACTGGACGCTCGAGCGAAGCTCGCCTCCGCGCGAACTCGCCGCGCGATATCCGTCGCTGACGTACTTGTGCGACGACGCCGCAGAGATCGAAGGCTATGCGTTCTACGGTTCGCCGTGGCAGCCGAACTTCGGCTCGTGGGCGTTCAACTTTCCGAAGGCCGACGACGGTGCGGCCGCGCGGAGCACGTGGTCGGCCATCCCGGACGGCGTCGAGGTCCTCATCACGCACGGGCCGCCGCTCGGCACGCTCGATCGCGTCGATTCCGGTGCGGCCGCGGGATGTCCCGAACTCGCGCGCCGCATCGCGTCGCTCGACCGCTTACGGCTGCACGTTTTCGGTCACATTCACGAAGCGTACGGCTGCGAGCGGCGCACTGCCGGCGCCGGCGACGTCGCGTTCGTCAACGCGTCGCTCTGCACGCTGCGCTACCGCGCTTCGAACGAGCCTATCGCGATCGACCTGCCCGATCGCACGTAGGCTTTAGGCGTTCGCTTCTGCGGGTGTCGGAAAACGGTCGGCGCGCCGTAAGGCCGGGAACAGCAGCGCCCACGTCGCGATGACGGCGAGCGTACCGATCCCGCCGACGATCACGCTCGGCACGACGCCGACGATCGCGGCGAACGCGCCCGATTCGAACGCGCCCAGTTCGTTCGACGCGCCGATGAACACGTTCTCGACCGCGAGGACGCGGCCACGCATGACATCCGCCGTCCCGAGTTGGACGAGGCCGCTGCGAATGACGACGCTGACCATGTCCGCGCCGCCCGCCACCGCGAGCATGACGAGCGAGAAAACGAAATTTTTAGAAAATCCGAACGCGATCGTCGCGGCGCCGAAGATCGCGACGCAGGCGAACATGCGCGGCCCGATGTGCCGCGAGAGCGGTTTACGCGCGATGAGCCCGGCGACGATCGCCGAACCGACGGCGGGCGCACTGCGCAAAAACCCGAGACCGTGCGGTCCGACGTGAAAGACCCCGTCGGCGAACGCGGGCAGCAGCGCCGTCGCGCCGCCGAAGAGCACCGCGAAGAGATCGAGCGAGATCGCGCCCGCGAGTTCCGGCGTCGCGCGGATGAAACGAATGCCTTCGAGCGCTTCGGTCAGCGTAGGCGCCGGGCGCTTGGGCGCGTCGGGCCGTTCGATACGCAGCATGCGCACGAAGGTCGCACTGATCGCGAGCAGCACGACGCACGTTCCGAATGCGAACGGCGTCGAGATCGCGACCAGCAAGCCGCCCAGCGCCGGACCGCCGATGACCGTGAACTCGCGCGCGCTCGAATACGTCGCCTGCGCACGCAAGAATTCGCTACTGGAGACGATCGTGGGCAAGAGCGAACGCTCCGAGGGCGTACCGAGCGCGCGTGCGATGCCGATGCAAACGAGAATCGCAAAGAACCAGCCCGGCGCGCTCACGCCGCGCACGATGGCGAGGACGAAGAGCGCGACGAAGAACGCCTCGCACGAGGCCGAAACCGCAACGGTGAGCCGGCGCTCGAGACGGTCCGCGAGGACGCCCGAGGGCAGTGCGAGCACCAGCGTCGGAACGAAGAGCGAAAGCCCGACGAGCCCGAGGTCGAGCGGCTGATGGCGCAGCTCGAAGATGTGCCAGCCGACCGCGACCGCCTGGATTTGGTACGCGATGTCGCCGGTGAGTAATCCCACGAAATACAGAACGAAATTGCGGCTGCGCACGACCGCCGCGTTCCGGAAGGCGAAACGGACCGCCTCTCATTGGCATCATCCAATCCTCGAAGCGGACCAGTCCACGCGCGGGAGTTGTTCGCGCGATGCGTAAGCGCCGATCATGACGACGATCGAACCATCGGCCGACATCGATCCGCAGGAGACGCGCGAGTGGCTCGACGCCCTCGACGGTGTCATCGAACACGAGGGTCCGGCTCGCGCCCAACAGTTGGTCGAACGCATCGTCGAACGCGCCCAGACCGGCGGCGTCGCGGTCGAACTGGGCGTGCAGACCCCGTACGTCAATTCGATCCCCGTCTCGCAACAGCCGAAGCTGCCCGGCAACGAAGATCTCGAGCGGCGCTTACGCCATCTCACGCGTTGGAACGCAATGGCGCTCGTCGTCCGCGCGAACGTAGAATCGTCCGAACTCGGCGGTCACGTCGCGAGCTTCGCATCGTCGGCGACGCTATACGACGTCGGTTTCAATCATTTTTTCCGCGCGCCCTCGAGCACGTTCGGCGGCGATCTCGTTTTCTTCCAAGGCCACTCGTCGCCTGGCGTGTATGCGCGGGCGTATCTCGAGGGCCGGCTCTCCGAAGAGCAGATGAAGAACTTCCGCCAGGAAGTCGACGGGAAAGGACTCTCGTCGTATCCTCACTCGTGGCTGATGCCGGACTTCTGGCAATTCGCGGTCGTCTCGATGGGCCTGGGTCCGATCCAAGCGATCTATCAGGCCAAGTTTCTGAAGTACTTGCACAATCGCGGCATCGCGGACACCACCGGCCGCAAGGTGTGGTGTTTTCTCGGAGACGGCGAGACCGACGAGCCCGAGTCGCTCGGCGCGATCGGCGTGGCGGCGCGCGAGAATCTCGACAACCTCATC
>CAZZUZ010000261.1:0-4453 GCA_964657315.1 Vulcanimicrobiota bacterium | reverse complement strand
CTGATTCGTAATCAGCAGGTCAGCGGTTCAAATCCGCTCGTCGGCTCCAGACGTACATCCGATGGCTAGCCGCCAGAAGTCTTCGAAGATTGCGGGCGGTTCCGGCGAGTCGAGCGTTCGCTGTGTGAAGAGGACGCCCGCGAAATCGCGCGTGGGATCGCAGTAGGCGAGGGTGCCGAATCCGCCTACCCAGCCGAAGCGGCCGACGGCCGTCCACGGATGCTCTTCGCGGATGGTGACTGCCAAGCCGAAGCCCCAGCTGCTGTGGTCGCCGAAGAAGATCTCGGCGCCGGCATGCTGCTCGGGCGTCAGCTGATCGCGCGTCATCTCGCGGACGGAGCCTTCGCTCATCAGCCGCGTTCCGTTTGCCGCGACGCCGCCGTGCAGCAGCATCCGCTGGAACGCGTAGTAGTCGTCGACCGTGGAGACGAGACCGCCCGAGCCCGACTCGAACGCGGGCGGCACGCGCAGCTCGCTCGCGACCGCGCTGTCGAAGACGTCGAACGACCTCGTTTCCGCATCGAATGCGTACAACGTGGGAATTCGCTCGGCGCTTTCGGGTGGAAACGAGAACGCCGTATCGCGCATGCCGAGCGGCTCGAAAAGCCGTTCGCAAAGAAATGCACCGAACGGCATGCCCGAGATGCGCGCTACCAGCACGCCTAAGAGATCGCAGCTCGCATTGTAGAGAAAACGTTCGCCGGGCTGATACATCAGCGGCAACGCGCCGAGCCGGCGCATCCATTCGTCCGGTGCCGGCCAGCGTGCGAGATGCGGCATGCCGTCGCCGCCGAGGTTGCCGTCGCGAATCGGGCGCTGGATCGGATACGTGTCCGGCATCGCCATGACGCTACCAAAGCCGAACGTCGAATTCAGCACGTCGCGAACGACGATGTCGCGTCGCGCCGGGACGGTGTCGCCGAGCTCCGACGCGATCGTCCGCAGTACGCGGCGATTGGCGAGTTCGGGCGCCCACGCGACGATCGAATCGTCGAGGCCGATCGCGCCGTCGTCGACCAGCAGCATCATCGCGGCGGCCGCGACGGGCTTCGTGATCGACGCGATGCGAAAGATCGTATCGCGACGCATCGGATCGCCGCGATCGAGCGACTGCACGCCGACCGCGCAGACGCGCACGTCGTCACCCTGCGCGACGAGCGTAACGACGCCGTGGAGCTCCCCGGCATCGACGGCCGCCGCTAGTGCGGCGCTCAAGTCGCGGACGCGAGTATCGTCGAGCATTGCGGGCGGCTTCTCGTCGTCTCTAGCGATCGGCGCCGGGCGGCGCGTCGAGCGAATAGGCCGCCGGCCGCATCTGCGCTTGCAGAACCGCTGCCGTCTTCTTTCGGCGGCCTGCGGCCATCGCGCCGGCCGGATTCGGAAGCGAGGAGATCACCGAAAGCGTCGAGTTCGCACCTCCGTTGAAGCTGTCGCTCACGCTGCCGGGTGCCGTTGCGTAATACGCTCCCCGCACGTCGAGGCTACCCGTAGCGTCGAGGAGTTGCGCGAGGGTGTCGAATCCGGCAGTGGTCTGATGAGGCGTCGAAGCATCGGAGCCGGAGACGGCGGTGATGACGTCCGATTGCGCCGGCGGCGGTGTCTCGCCCACGATTCCGCTCTCCGTCGTTTGGCCCGCGGCGATCATGCCCAAGGTTTGCTGCACGGCCGCGACCGCGATGTCCGTCACGGCGATGGATGCGGTGTCGCCCGTGCCGTCGCCGAGGACGACCGTGCACGAGCCCGTGACGCCCGTCGACGTCAAGGCATACGAAGCGCCGTTGCCGGCTGCGAGCGACGTCGGGCCCGATGGGGTGACGATGGCCGATGCGCCGCTGCCGAACGCCGACGTGTCGATCGTATCGCCGGACGAACCGTCCGGAAGATGGTGCTGCAGCGCGTACAGGTTGACCGTTTGCGAAGCGGCGCCGAACCGGACGTTCGACGGAGCGGTGCGATTGGTGGTGTTCGCCGGGTCGACGATTCCGAAGAACGGCACCACGTACGCGACCGCGGCATAGGGCTCGGCCGTCGCGAGCCCGCCGCGCGTGCCGACCGAGACGTACTGCGGCCGACGCGTGCCGGTCGCGCGTTTCGCCTTCGACGCCGTGCGCGTACCGACGCGAATCACGATGCTCGCCGTTGCCGAATTGCGGTTGCGGGTGCCGCAGTTCCGGCGGGCGCCACGGGCGATAGCGGGACGGAAGTTCCGCCGCCGCGGCCGGCGGCCAAGAGCGCGAACGAAACGAGCGAGATACGGGAGAGTCGAGGCACCGCCATAATCGACGCTTTCTATGGAAAACGAACCCCGCACGGACGATCGCGAAGCGAACTGCCGAGATGTCGGGCGTTTACGGATGCGGCAATCGCGCCCCTACGCGGCCCGGCCACGGTGCCGACATCGCGCCGACAAAAAACGAGAGGACAGCCAAGGGACCACTGAGACTTTTGTTGTAACGATTTTTGTTAGGCAGCTTACCCCCTTCGGTTGCCGACAAATGAGTCCCTCATGCTATGAATCCCGATCTTCCCGCTCGCCTTGCCGGCATCGAAGCGGCTCGAATTCTAGCCCTTCGGAATTTGCGACTCCTCGACAGTGGACCCGAGCAGGCGTTCGACGATATCGTGCGCGTTGCCGCGACGATCTGCGACGTGCCGATCGCGCTTGTGAGTTTGGTCGATCACGAGCGTATCTGGTTCAAGGCACGCATCGGAACCGAGCTTGCCGAGCTCGAGCGCGAAGGGTCGTTTTGTGCGGCGACGCTCGAGCGCGACGAAGACTATTTCGAGGTCGAAGACGCGCTCGACGACCCGTGTTTCCGGGATAGTCCGCTCGTCACGGCCGAACCCAACGTGCGTTTCTACGCCGGGGTCTCGCTGATATCCCAAGGGGTGAAGGTCGGAACGTTGTGTGTGGTCGATACCGTACCGCGGCAGCTGACCGCTCAGCAGCGCGACGCGCTCGTGTCGCTCGCCCGCGCGACGATCATGACGATCGAATACCGGCATGCGGCCTTCGCGCTCGCGCAGACGGAACGCCATCTCGACCAGGGACAAAAAGATGCTGCCGTCTTCGCGGCCGTCGTCGCACACGCGCAAGATGCGATCATGATCTTGGGCAACGATCCGGACACGGGCGAAGCGTCGCGCATCACGTACGTAAACGCCGCGTTTTCACGATTGCTCGGCCGCGACTTCTCGAAGATGATCGGCCGTTCGCTGCGTCAGATCGCAACGCAAAGCGCGAATCAGAAGGCGATCGACCGGCTCTTCGACGGCACGCGCCACGACGTCTCGCAAGTGCTGCCGCTGACCGTGCGCATCGGCGATGGGTCGATCGTGACCCTCGAGATGACGGTCTCGCCGCTGCCGCAGCAGAGCCCCGACGCCCAGACCGTCGTCGTCTTGCGCGATCTCTCCGCGCGCCGCGCCCGGGAACGCGCAGCACTCTCGCGGGTCGAAGAAGGCTGGCGCGGTCTCTTCGCGCGCACGCCGGCGATCGCATATACGCTCGATCGCGAACTGCGCTTTACGTCGTCGACCGGAGGCGGGCTCGGTGCGATCGGACTCGAGCCGGGCGAACTCGACGGGCGGCGGCTGCTCGAAGCGTTCGACGAATCAGAGCCCGACGTCCCGGCATCGCGTCTCGCGCACGAACGCGCGCTCGCGGGCGAGAGCGTGACCTTCGATCACGACATCTACGGCCGCAAGTTCAAGATCTACCTCGAGCCGCAGTGGACGGAGGATCGCCTTATTTCCGGCGTCGCCGGCATCGCGTTCGACGTGACCGAATTCGTCGCGAAGACCAACGCGCTCGCGGAAAGCGAAGCGCACGTCGCGCGTACCGAACGCACGGCCCGAACCGGCAGTTGGATGCACGATCTTTCGAACAACAAGCTCGCGTATTCGAGCGAATCGCTGCGAATGTTCGGGCTCGCGTCCGCAGACGGCGAACGCGAAGCCTTCTATCGGCGCATCGTGCCCGAAGATCGCGAGCGCGTGCGCGCGCATCTGCTAGCGGCGTACGAATCGGGTATGGCGAGCACGCACGAGTTCCGCATCATCGTCGACGAGTCGATCCGCTTCGTGCGCGAGAGCGTCGAGATCACGAGCGACGCGCTCGGTCGACCGACGCGCGCCGACGGTATCTTCGTCGACATCACCGAGCGCCGTCTCGCCGAACTGGACGCGTTCCGCCGCGCGTACACCGACGACGTCACGGGTCTGCCCAATCGCAGCGCGCTGCGCGCGCAGATCGAAAGCGATGCTTGCGAGAACGGGCAGCGCGCCGGCGCGCTGCTGATGATCAACGTCGATCGCTTCCGTTCCACGAATGACGTGCTCGGCAGAACCGTCGGCGACCGGCTCTTACGCGCGGCCGGTGCGCGGCTGTCCTCGTGCGCGCCCAATGCCTACGTGGCGCGCGTCGAGAACGACACGTTCGCGGTCTTGCTCG
>CAZZUZ010000260.1:0-4460 GCA_964657315.1 Vulcanimicrobiota bacterium | reverse complement strand
TATCGACCAGAAGCGCGGAAGCGCCGTGCTGCCCCGACGCGAGCGTCGTGACGGATCCGCGAAACGGCAACGAGATCGCGCGAAACGCGTCCACCGCCTCGACGCCGGGCAGCGCGCGCAATTTCGATGCGACCGCGGGCGAGAAGCGCGCGTCGAAACTCGCGTCGGCGAGTCCGAGCGGCCGCACGAAGAGATCCGCACGCAGCGTCTCGTCGGCCCACGCGACGACCGTCGTCCGAAAACTGCCGACGAGTACGGCGACCGCGACCATCATCGCGATCGCGACGCCCAGCGACGAGACCGCCACCGCATTGCGCCGCACCGACGCTCCGAAATTCGTCGTGCCGATCAGCGCGCTCGCAAAGCGCTTGCCGACGAGCGCGCGGCCGGCGCGCGCGGTGTAGACGATGGCCAGCGGCGTGCACAGCGTCGTACCGAAGACGATCGACAATCCCGCGGCATACCCGGCGATCGGAATCCCGTCGAACGCCGGCAGCAGCGTCAGCACGTAGGCCAGCACGAAGAGCGCGAAGCCGGCGAGTGCGACGCGTTCGGACGCGCCGCTCGGCCGGCCCTCGAAACCCGCGCCGCGCATGGCGATCGCGGGCGGCGTGTTGCCCGCTTCGATCGCCGGCGCGACGGCCGAGATCGTCGCGATCGCGATGCCGACGACGAACGCTTTGAGGAACACCAGCGGATCGAAGATCACGCCGTCCGCATGCGACGCGACGTAGAGCGCGTCGACGGTGCGCGAGACGATCCCGACCGATGCCCAGCCGAGAAACGCGCCGAGAACCATGCCCGCGATCGACCCGAAAAATCCGAAGAGCGCGCCCTCGGCGATGAACGTGCGGAAGATCTCACCGCGCGTTGCGCCCATCGCACGCAGCGTGCCGATTTCCGGACGGCGCTGCACGACCGAAATCGCGACCGTGTTATAGATCAAGAACGCTCCGACGAGCAGCGCGACGTACGAAAGCGCCGCGAGATTGAGTTGGAAGCTGCGCAGCATCCGCTTGATCTCGTTCGTGCGCACGGCGGGTTCGATCGCGCGCGTGCCGTGCGGAATGAGCGCGTCGACCTTCTTCTCTACCGCAGCGCGCTGCGCGGGATCGACGACCATGTCGATACGATCGAGCGAACCGACCTTGCCGAAGAGCTCTTGCGCCGTCACGATGTCGACGAAGACGACGCTCGTATCGAGTCCGGCGATGCCCTCGGGCAAAATGCCGGAAACGCGCAGCTTCACCGAGCGATCGCCCGCGAGTCCGGTGAGGATCGAGCCGACCCGTAGATGATCCTTCATTGCTATGCGGTGCGACACGATCGCGCCGCGCTGCGCGATGAGCCCGTACGGATCGTTGCCGATCGAGGGGGCCGCGAAGTCCGGCGGGGCGTCGCCGCCGGACGAACTCGATTGCGCGACGGCCTGACCGCGCGGCAACGGCCGCAGCAAGTCGACGCCGAGCACGCGCAAGATCTCGCCCGAGAGCGGTTCGCTCGCCACCGCGCCGACGACGAGCGAATCTTCGATCGTCGGACCCGCATAAAGCACGCCCGGCAAATTCTGCACCTTCGGTAGCGTGCGTTCGTCGAAACCGCGGCCGACGCCGAGGATCTGCAGGTTGACGTTGCTCGCGATGACGTTGACGCTCGACGCGAACGACGCGACGGCCGACGCGTTGGCGAGATCGATCGCGAGCGAAATGGCGACGCCGAGCGCGACTGCGGCGAACGTGACGAGAGCGCGGAGTTTGTTGTTACGCAGATGCCCGATGACGAGTCCGCGAAAGAGTTCGATCACGACGTTCCTATGACGCCGTACGCGTCAACTCCGTATCTTCCCGTCCTGCATGTGAACGACGCGGTCGCTCGACGCGGCCGCTTCGGAGGAATGGGTCGCCATCAAGATCGCCTGACCGCGCGACGCCAGATCGCGCAAGAGGCGCAGCACGCTCGCGCCATTGCTGGAGTCGAGGTTGCCGGTCGGTTCGTCGGCGAGCAGGATCGCGGGTTCGTGCACGATCGCGCGCGCGATCGCCGCGCGCTGCATCTGACCGCCCGAGATCTGCGCGGGATAGGATTCTGCCTTTTCGAAAATGCCGACGGTCGAGAGCGCTTCGCGCACGCGATCCGCGATCTCGCGCCGTTCGCGCCGTTGCAATACCAGCGGCAGCGCGACGTTCTCGGCGATCGTCATGGCCGGGAGCAGATTGAAAAATTGAAAGACCGTGCCGATGCGATCGCGACGCAGCGCCGTCAGCGCGTCGTCGGAGAGATCGGTCGTCGGACGGCCGTCGACTTCGATCGTTCCCGAACTCGGCAGATCGACGCAGCCGACGAGGTTAAGTAGCGTACTTTTTCCGCAGCCGCTCGGTCCCACGAGCGCGACGAGTTGGCCCGAGCATACGTCGAGCGATACGCCGTCGAGCGCGCGCACCGGCTCGCCGAGACCGTCGGCGTACGTTTTCGCCGCGTCGATCGCCCGAACGGCGACCGCACCGAGAACTGCGGAACTACTTCTTGAAGTATTCAGCGTTGACGGCCGTATACGAAGTCCATTTGTCGGGAACGTCGCTATCGGCGAAGATCGCTTCGACCGGGCACGCGGAAACGCAGGCGCCGCAATCGATGCAAACTTCGGGATCGATGAACAATTGTTTGTCGTCGTCCGTCCCGTGGATGCAATCGACCGGACACACGTCGACGCACGACTTGTCCTTCGTTCCAATACAAGGTTCGGTGATTACATAAGCCATGACGGACCTCGTATTGTTGGAGCCGCGCGAGCGGTCCTCTCGCGCAAGGCGGTTCTTTGGCGCGAGGACGCGAAGCGCACCAATCGTGCTCAAAGCGAACGAAAGCCGATGACGGAAACCTGCGCCACCTGCGGCCTCGAGCCGGCAACCGTGCGCGACTTCACGCTTCGCGCGGGAACGTGGGTCGCCGCAGACGTCTGCGAAGCGTGCGCTCGTCGAAGGCGGAACGCCATCTTGCCGCTTATGGGGTCGGCCGTGGCTGCGGTCGCGCTCGCCGTCGGCACCTCGTTTGCGATCGACCGCTTCGCTCGCGGCGCGCGCGAGATGCCTTCGTCCGACCCGCGCGAGTGGATGAAACGCGGCCGCAGCACGACCCCCACCCTCGCCGGATTCTCGCGCGATCTCACGGCAGCGGCAAAGGCGAACGAACTCGACCCCGTCGTGGGCCGCGCGGTCGAAATCGACCGCGTCATTTCGATCCTCTCGCGGCGATCGAAGAACAATCCGGTGCTCATCGGCGAGCCCGGCGTCGGCAAGACCGCCGTCGTCGAAGGCCTCGCGGCGAAGATCGCGAGCGGCGACGTCCCGCCGTCTCTGCGCGAAAAGCGCATCCTCTCGCTCTCGCTTGGACCGCTCATCGCCGGGACGAAGTATCGCGGCGAGTTCGAAGGCCGCGTCAAGAAAATTCTCGAGGAAGTGAAGCGGTCGTCGCGCGAGATCATCCTCTTCATCGACGAACTGCACGCCCTCGTCGGCGCCGGCGCGGCCGAAGGTTCGATGGACCTCTCGTCGATGATCAAGCCCGAACTCGCGCGCGGCGACTTGCAGTGCATCGGTGCGACGACCTTCGACGAATATCGCAAATACATCGAGAGCGACGCCGCGCTCGAACGGCGCTTCCAGCCGGTGATGGTCGGCGAACCGACCGTCGCCGAGACCGCCGGCATTCTGCGCGGTTTGCGCGCGAAGTACGGCGAGCACCATCACGTCACGATCACGGACGAAGCGATCGAGGCCGCGGCCGCGCTCGCCGCGCGGTACATCGTCGACCGGTTCTTGCCCGACAAAGCGATCGATCTCATCGACGAAGCGTCTGCGACCGCGTCGCTCGCCGGACGTCCGACGGTCGGCGTGGCCGACGTCGCCGCGATCGTTTCGAAATGGACGGGCATCCCCCACGGTGCGCTCACGGAATCGCAAGCGCAGAACCTGCTCGCGCTCGAAGAGTCGCTCGGAAAACGCGTGATCGGTCAGGACGCGGCGATTTCGACCGTCGCTCAAGCCGTGCGCCGCGGCCGCGCTGGCCTCAAGGATCCGCGCAAACCCGTCGGCGGCTTCCTCTTCGTCGGTTCGAGCGGCGTCGGCAAGACCGAACTCGCGCGCACGCTGGCATCGGAACTCTTCGGCACCGAAGACGCGCTCGTGCGCATCGACCTCAGCGAATACACGGAATCGCACACCGTCTCGCGGCTGCTCGGCGCACCGCCCGGTTATGCAGGACACGACGAGCCCGGGCAGCTCACCGAACCCGTGCGCCGGCGTCCGTACAGCATCGTGCTCTTCGACGAATTCGAAAAAGCCCACGGCGACGTAGCGGCGATCCTCTTACAGATCCTCGACGACGGCCGCATTACCGACGCGAAGGGCCGTGCGATCGATTTCCGCCACGCCGTGGTCATCCTCACGAGCAACGCCGATCCG
>CAZZUZ010000259.1:0-4537 GCA_964657315.1 Vulcanimicrobiota bacterium | reverse complement strand
GATCCGCCGCCCGCAAACGCTCGCGTTTCGAGAATCTCGAGCGCCGTATCGAAGGCACCGTTCACCTCGCGCGCGACGATCGCGACCACGCTTGCCGCACGCTCGTGCAGCGCCTGCTGCGACGCACCGAGCATCGCGTACAACGGTATCTGCGCGACGGTCTGCGGATCGAGATAGGCGCGCAACGTCGCCGCGAGCGCACCGAGCGTCGCTTTATCCACACGCAGCGCGCGCAAGAGCGGATTGGCGCGCAGACGCGCGACGGCGGCAGCGCGGCCGACGACGATGCCGGCCTGCGGTCCGCCGAGCAGCTTATCGCCGGAGAATGCGACGAGATCGACGCCGTCTTCGATCGCTTCGCGGACGGTGCGTTCGTGCGGCAGCCCGTAGTTCGCGAGATCGACGAGCGCGCCGCTGCCGAGATCCTCGAATACCGGTACGCCGAGACGCTTTCCGAGCCGCGCGAGTTCGGCGCCCGTCACGTCGGCGACGAACCCTTCGGTGCGCGTGTTGGACGGATGCGCGCGCAGGTAGAGCGCGGTGCGCGCCGTCGTCGCGCGTTCGAAATCGCGCAGGTACACTCGATTGGCAGCACCGGCTTCGACCAGATCTGCGCCGCTGCGAGCGAGCATGTCGGGTAACCGCAGGCCGCCGCCGATTTCGATCAGTCCGCTGCGCGCGACGACGACTTCACGAGATGCCGAGCCGACGGGCGCGCGCGCGAACGTATCGAGCACGAGCAGCATCGCCGCGGCGCAATTGTTGACGACCAAACCGTCTTGCGCGCCCGTCGTGGCGCGCAGCAGTTCGCCTACGCGAGCGTAACGCGATCCGCGCGTGCCGCTCGCCAAATCGAATTCGAGATTCGAATAGCCGCTCGCGACCTCACCGATCGCGTCGATCGCCGCGGCGGAGAGCGGCGCGCGGCCGAGGTTCGTGTGCAGCAGGATCCCGGTACCGTTGAGGACCGGAACCAGACCGTCGATTTCCGCGCGCGATAGCCGCGCGGTCACGCGCGCGATCATCGCCGCGAAGTCCGGCGGCGCGTGCTCGTCCGCGCGCACGTCGCGCAAAACGTCGTCGACCGCCGCTTTCACGACGGCCGGTCCGAACAGAGACGCAAAACCCGCGAGCTGCGGTTCCGCGAGGAACCGATGCATCGCGGGTAACGCGCGTAACCGGCCGGAGGTCGCTATGCGACGGCTGTGAGATGCTTCGCGAGCATCTCGTTGATCTTACCTTCGGGAACGAATCCGACGATGCGATCGACGGGCTGGCCGCCCTTGAACAAGATCAAGCACGGAATACCCTGGATGCCGTACTCGCCCGAGAGCGACGGATTGTCGTCCGTGTTCATTTTGACGAACTTGACGCGGTCGCTCATCGAACCCGCGATCTTCTCGACGATCGGGCTGAGCATCCGGCACGGACCGCACCAGGGGGCCCAAAAATCTACGAGAACGGGTTTGTCGCTTGCCAGCACTTCCGAAGGGAAGTTGCTTTGCGATACATCGGGGAGAGCACTCATGGTTATTTCAAAACCTCCAGCCCATAGGACCGCGGGTGTGCCCGCTCGGTTGCGGGCCGGAACGTCGCGTCTCGCCGCATTCGCGTTGGCCGCAGTATCGCTCCTGGGACACGCCGCGCCCGCGCGCGCACGCTCGACGCCGATCAAAGTGCTCGTCTATGCGAGCGTTACGGATCAGGCGCGCGCGGTCATGAGCCAGGAACTGTGGGCAAAATACGTCGACGGCTACGCCGGAGCCGCCACGATCGTCTTTCCGGGTCCTGCGAACCCGGTGCTCGACGACTGCCGTAAAGCCGGCGCCGACTACATGCTCGTCGCGCCGTTCGATCTGCGGCCGCGCTTGCCGGGAATGGCGAACGCGACGGGCCGCATCGCCGCGGTCTCGCATCTCATCGCGACCAATTGCATCACGGGCAACGTCTCGCTCGACCAGACGGTGAACTTCGACAGCGATCCGCCTTCGAGCGCGAGCGACGGCGATTTCGAGAGCGCGCCGGAAATCACGTGGGCCCACGCCATTCCGATGACGCTCGCACGCTATCCGCTCGTGTTTCAGCGCATCGCGCACGTCTTCAACGTCAACTCACCGTTCGCGTTCGTCGACATCAAATCGGGCGGAGCGCTACGCGTCGGGGACGGCCTGCGCGATTTCTCGACGCCCGATCACCGCCCGCGCAAGACGCCGATCACGCTCACGATCACCGAAGTCTTCGACACGTACGTCACCGTAACGTTCGCACAGGGCAACGACCTTCCGAGCAACGGCGACCTCGTCGAGCCGCTGCCCAAGGGTGCAAACAGCTAAGCCCGCCCGTCGTGACAACGTGTTGTCATTCCGGGCGGAGCGCCGGGCGCGCGGTCGAGGAACGCTAGACCGGCGGCTCGCCCGTGATGCTTTCGATTTGCTTGGATTGTTCGCCGAGGTTCGTGACGGCGATGACTTCGGCACCGTCCTCGAGCTTGACGAGGCGCACGCCCTTCGCACCGCGGCCGACTTTTCGGACCTGCTCCGCGACGTTGAGACGGATCACCTGATTCGCGGACGTGATGAGCAATACGTCGTCCTCGGGCTTGACCAGCATCTGATCGACGACGACGCCGATGCCCTTGTCCTTGGCGAAGGCCTTGACGCCCTTGCCGCCGCGCCCGATGTGGCGGTACTCGTCGAGCGGCGTGCGCTTTCCGAAGCCGCTCGAGGTGACGATGAAGACTTCGCGGCGTTCGGTCTCTTCGACGTCCATCGCGACGACGAGGTCGTCTTCTGCGAGCGTGATCGCGCGTACGCCGCGGGCGTTGCGGCCCATGGAGCGCACGTCGGTCTCGCTGAATTGCGTCGCCATTCCCTCGCGCGTCGCGAGGATGATGTTGCGTTCGCCGCTGGAGAGATCGACCGCGAGTAGTTCGTCGCCTTCGTCGAGCGAGATCGCATTGAGGCCGCTGCGCCGGACGTTGGCGAACTCCGAGAGCATCGTCTTCTTGATGACGCCGCGGCGCGTGACCATCACGAGATACTTCGCATCTTCGAAATTGGTGATCGGAAAGACCGCCGAGACGCTCTCGCCCGGCGGCAGCGTCAACAGGTTGACGAGCGCCGTACCGCGCGACTGGCGCGTGGAGTCCGGAACTTCGTACGCACGCAGACGATACGCGCGGCCTTTGTTCGTGAAGAACAGGACGTACTGGTGCGTCGTTGCCATGAAGAAATTCTGGACGACGTCTTCACGCTTGAGGTTCGAGATGCCGGTGACGCCGCGGCCGCCGCGATTTTGCGCGCGGAACGTATCGACCGAAACGCGCTTGACGTAACCGCCGAGCGTCGAGGTGATGACAACGGGCGCGTCGGGAATGACGTCGAGGATGTTGAGCTCGTCTTCGGCCGCGAGCAACTGCGTACGGCGCTCGTCGCCGAAACGCTTCTTGATGTCCAGCGCGTCGCTCTTGATGATCGCGCGAATGCGTTCCGGCTTTGCCAAGATGTCTTTGAGATCGGCGATGAGCGCGAGCAGCTCGTTGTACTCGTCCTCGATCTTTTGGCGTTCGAGCCCCGTGAGCGTACGCAGACGCATGTCGAGGATCGCGTTCGCCTGCAAGACCGACAGCGCGAAATGCGTCATCAGCGATTCGCGCGCGACGTCGGTCGACGGGCTCTCGCGGATGATGCGGATGACCTCGTCGATGTTGTCGAGGGCGATCCGGAAGCCTTCGAGGATGTGGACGCGCGCTTCGGCTTTGGCGAGGTCGTATTTCGTGCGCCGCGTGATGACTTCGCTGCGGTGCGCGATGAAATGCGCGAGCATCGCGCGCAGGCCGAGCACCTGCGGCTCGAGCTTGGGAATCGCGCCTTCGATCGACGTCGGCACCGGCACGAGCGCGAGCATGTTGAATCCGAAGGTCGACTGCAGGGGCGTGTGCTTGTAGAGTTGGTTGAGCACGACGTTCGGCGACGCGCTGCGTTGCAGATCGATGACGATGCGGATGCCCGTCTTGCGATTGGTCTCGTCCGTGACGTTCGAGATACCGGCGATCGTCTTCTCGTTGTACGCTTCGACGATCGCGATCTTCAGACGTTCGGTCGTGACCTGAAACGGCACTTCGCTGATGACGATCTTCGTGCGGCTGCCGTCTTCGACGATCTCGGCCCTGCCGCGCATCGCGACCGATCCGCGGCCCGTGCGATACGCGTTGCGGATGACCTCGCGGCCGAGGACCGTGCCGCCCGTCGGGAAATCGGGGCCGTGCACGATGTCGAGCAAACCGTTCTCGACGAACTCTTCGGATTCGGTCGCATTGTCGACCATGAACGCGATCGCGTCGCTGATCTCGCCGACGTTGTGCGGCGGGATGTTGGTCGCCATGCCGACCGCGATGCCCGAGGAACCGTTGACCAGGAGTTGCGGTAAGCGGCCGGGCAGCACGACCGGTTCCGTGCCTTGATTGTCGAAGTTGGGAACGAAGTCGACGGTGTCTTTGTCGATGTCCGCGAGCATCTCGAGCGAGATGCGCGCGAGC
>CAZZUZ010000258.1:0-4554 GCA_964657315.1 Vulcanimicrobiota bacterium | reverse complement strand
TCGGGCGACCTGCGACGCCGCTGGGATCGAGGCCCGACGAGATCGCGGTTTTGAAATTGAACGGCAGGACGTCGATGCGGTTGCTTTCGTATTTCTCGAAATACGTAACCCGAAATTGCGTCTTACCGCCGCCCTCCAAGGAGTACGTAAAATCGTTCGAGCGCTCGGGCGCGAGCGGCCCCGACGGCGCGGGATTGCCGGCGGCATCGACGTTCGTCGAGTCCGTTCGATCGGCTTCGAGCGGCTTCGGCGCGACCGTCGTGTGATCGAACGTCGCGCGAAGCGCCAACGTGCTGCCGAGGCGATACGAAGCCCCGAAGTGCGGATCGATCGCGGACACCGTATATGACCTGCCGGCACTGGGCGAAACGTGCGTCGAACTCAAGCGCGCGGTGCCGCTGAGATCGAGTCGGCGCGACGCGCCGTACGTATCGCCGAGATAGACGAGACTCGAATCGAGCGTCGGACTCGACTCGACGAATTCGTCCGCAGTGGGAACCACCTGATGCAGATACGACGAATTGGTGCGCAGTTCGAACCCCGCCTTCACGTGATGGGCCGCACTCGCGATGAGATCCTGATCGTAGCCCAAGCCTTCTTCGCGACCGCCTTGAACCGAAGAGAGCGAGATCGCGCCGTCGGGAAAGCCGTTTTCGTCCCAGAACGCGCCGCCGGAGGTAGAATCGAAGATCGATTGATACGCCTGAACGCGCACGAGGCCGTTGCCCGACGCATGCGTCCACTGCGCTTTGAAGACGTCGTACGTGCCGCGCACGCGCGAAGGCGACGTTGCCGGTGCGTTCGGGTCGGTTTCACCCGGAAAAACCGTCGTCGCGCCGTCGAGAAAGCCCACGGTCTCACCCGCAAACGGCGTCGCGTACTGATCGTAATTTGCCTCACCCGTGAGTTCGACGAACGACAGATCGTCTTTCGGCGTGAGCCGGAAGTGGACGTTCGACGTCTGCGAGAACTGCGCGCGATTCTGGAGTGAGACGCCGTACGTCGCGGCCTCCGACGGATAGAACGTGTGTCCGTCGCCGAAGGGCAAATACTCGCTCCCGACCACCGCGGCGAAGGCGTAGCGCGTTTTTAGATCCGGCGAAGCGCTTCGCAACTGCACGTTTGCGTATTGGTATTGGTTGCCCAGGCCGTCGGCGAGTTCCAGCGACGTCCGCATCGGATACGTTCCGATCGCCGGTATTTGATCGATGACGCCGCCGAGCGAGTTGTCGCCCTGCGTCTGATAACCGGCGAGCGTGACGCTCGTCGACGCGATGCCGGTCGTCGGCAACTGCGCGCCCGCGACGTTGCCGCCCGGCTCCGCGATCAATCCCTGCGGCAGCGGAACCGAGTCGAACTCGAATACCGCGTCGTCCACTTTCCCGCCGCGCAGGATCGCGTTGGCGAACGAATCGAGGTCGACGCCCGGCACGGAAGCGATCGCGCCCTGCACCGTGCCCGCGGTGTACTGGGCGAGGCCCGAAGATGAGACCGGCGGCGAGATCGCGCGCGCCGCGGCGCCCGAGACCACGAACGTGTCGCTGGTCGAACCGACGGTGAACGCGGAGTTCTCGGCGCGGACGCGTCCGATCTCTTCGAGACGGCGTTCCAAGAGCAGCGCCGCACGCTGCGTCTGTCCGGCGATCACGACGACGACGAGCGACGTCGCTTCGAAACCGGGCGCCTGGGCGGAAACGGTATAGGTGTCGGGCACGAGCCCGAGGATCGTGAAACGGCCGTCGCCGCCGGTCTGCGCGTTCGCGTTTCCCGATGGAGCGGCCGCGGCGACGCGGACGTTCGCGACCGGCTTGCCCGACGTATCGGTGACCCGGCCCGTCAGGATGCCGGTCGTCGCTTCGGCGGCAACGACGGTACGAACGCACGCGAACGGTGCGATAGCGAGCGTGCTCAGCGCGGCGGCGAGCAGCGCGCGGTGATATGACATAAAGATGCTCCTAAGCGGAAAACGCTGCGATGCGCGTTCTCCGGACGCTGTAACGAATTTAGGCTAGCGTCGGAGCGAAGGGCGGCGCGCGCCCGAGGCGCGGACCGGTGAGTACTTTGAGATGCCGGACCGATCGCGGCGGCCGGTTTCGGCCGGCATAGCCGCTCGCGGCGCCGCGCGCGCGGATGCAGACGATCGCATCGAGGAGTGTGCGAGCGGCCGTCGCGATCGTGCGCGCGAGCGCGCAGAGCCCCCGGCCGAGCACGATGGTGGCCACGATCGCAAACGCGATGTGAACGGCGAGTGCGAACGCGAGCGGGCCGCCGATCCACGATGCGCCCGACATGGTTCCGCCGTGCACGAGACGTTCGGCGCCCTCCATCAGGTATTCCGCGACGAATTGCACCCCGAGCACGAGCGGAAGGTCGGCACGCCGCGGGCGACTCGCGATGTCGCGTGCGAGATCCGCGATCCAATGCGCGCACGTGCGCAACGCGACGAAGGCGACCGCGAAGACGCATGCCAGCAGCAGCACGGGTCCCACGCCGCTCTGATCGTGGTCGGCGTAGCCCGCGCCGAAGAGTCCCGTATCGGAAACGTTCTCGACGACGGGATTGGCGCAGCCGGCCGCGATGAGGCCCGCCGCGACGACGAAGAGCGGTCGCTTCACGGGCGGCCTTCGCGCACGCCTGCGCTCATCGCGGTCGCTCCTTCCTTACAAACCGGTTCGAATGTCGAGGCCGACGATACCGAACGCTAGCCGCAAACGAATGGCTGAACGCGCGAGACATTCCCGACGGTCGAGTCGACGATCTTGGCCAAATCCGAACATCGCACCACAAAATTCCTCCGAAACGCCGGAAAAGCGATTGCCATACAGCGGCGGTTTCCATCTACTTCGGCGACTCCTACTTTCGTATACTAGGGTGCGAAGTCCGACTCTCTTATGGTACAACGCTGTAACGCCACGCCCGCTTTGAAGCGGAAAGCCGAGGATTCATGACTACCGCCGTACTCGAGAAACAAACACTCTTCGATCTATCGAAACTCGGAATCGAGTCCCCGTTCAAGAAACGCTACGACAACTACATCGGTGGCCAATTCGTGCCCCCGGTCGGCGGCGAATATTTCATGAACGTCTCGCCCGTCGTCGGCGAACCGTTCACCGAGGTCGCACGCTCGACTGCCGAAGACGTCGAGAAGGCCCTCGACGCGGCTCACGCCGCCAAAGAGGCTTGGGGTAAGACGTCGCCGACCGAGCGCTCCAACATTCTGTTGAAGATCGCCGACCGTATGGAAGAAAAACTTTCCGTTCTGGCGCTCGCGGAGACGATCGACAACGGCAAACCGATCCGCGAGACGACGGCCGCCGACATTCCGCTCGCGATCGATCACTTCCGGTATTTCGCCGGCTGCATCCGCGCGCAGGAAGGCGGCATCTCGCAGATCGACAACGACACGGTCGCCTATCACTTCCACGAACCCCTCGGCGTCGTCGGTCAGATCATTCCGTGGAACTTCCCGATTCTGATGGCCGTCTGGAAGCTCGCCCCCGCACTCGCGGCCGGCAACTGCGTCGTCCTCAAGCCGGCGGAGCAAACGCCGGCATCGATAATGGTGCTCGTCGAGATGATCGCCGATCTGCTGCCGCCGGGCGTCCTCAACGTCGTGCAAGGCTTCGGACTCGAAGCGGGCAAGCCGCTCGCCTCGAACAAGCGCATCGCGAAGATCGCGTTCACCGGCGAGACCACGACCGGCCGTCTCATCATGCAATATGCGGCGCAAAATCTGATTCCGGTGACGCTCGAACTCGGCGGCAAATCGCCGAACATCTTCTTCGCCGACGTCATGGAAGCCGACGACGCCTTCTTCGACAAGGCGCTCGAAGGCTTCGCGATGTTCGCGCTCAATCAGGGCGAGGTCTGCACGTGTCCGTCGCGCGCGCTCGTCCAAGAATCGATCTACGAGAAGTTCATGGAGCGCGCGGTCAAGCGCGTGGAAGCGATCACGCAAGGTAATCCGCTCGATCCGAACACGATGATCGGCGCGCAAGCCTCGAGCGAACAGCTCGAAAAGATCCTCTCCTACATGGATATCGGTAAACAGGAAGGCGCGAGAGTCCTCACCGGCGGCGAGCGCAACATGCTCGACGGCGCCTTCAAGGACGGCTACTACGTCAAGCCGACGATCTTCGAAGGCAACAACAAGATGCGCGTGTTCCAGGAAGAGATCTTCGGGCCCGTCGTCTCGGTTACGTCGTTCAAAGACGAAGCCGAAGCCCTCGCGATCGCGAACGACACGCTCTACGGCTTGGGCGCCGGCGTCTGGTCGCGCGACGCAAACGTTTGCTATCGCATGGGCCGCGGCATTCAAGCCGGACGCGTTTGGACCAACTGCTACCATCACTATCCGGCGCATGCCGCGTTCGGCGGATACAAGCAGTCGGGCGTGGGCCGCGAGAATCACCGCATGATGCTCGACCATTACCAGCAGACCAAGAACCTCTTGGTCAGCTACAGCCCGAACAAACTTGGATTCTTCTAAAGCGACCCGCGTCGAAGCGACTCCCGCAGCCGTCGAGTTGATCGAACGGCTGCGGAAGCGCAACG
>CAZZUZ010000257.1:0-4567 GCA_964657315.1 Vulcanimicrobiota bacterium | reverse complement strand
CACGCGAAAGCGGGTTCCGCCTTCGGGCCGCCGCTCCGCTACGACCGTTCCGTCGTGGACGCGCGCGATGCTGCGCACGATCGCGAGGCCGAGCCCGGTGCCCGGAATCGTCCGGTTGCGCGAGGCGTCGGCACGAAAGAAACGGTCGAAGATGCGCTCGATGGCCTCTTCGTCGATGCCGATTCCGCTGTCGCTTACCGACACGAGCGCGCGGCCGTCGCCCGTCCAGACGTCGACTTCGATCGTGCCCCGTTCGGTGAACTTTATCGCGTTGTCGATGAGGTTCGTGAAGAGCTGCCGCAGCAAATTCGCGTCACCGAAGACGTGCGTTTCGGCGTCGTCGCTCACGTGCGAGACGAGCGCGAGACCTTTCTCTTCGGCGCGCGGCAGCGTCGCGCGGACGGCGTCGGCGACCGCGCGTTCGAGCACGATGTCTTCGCGCGGGATGTCGTCGCCCGACTCCGCCTTGGCAAGCAATAACATGCCATTGACCATCGCGGCGAGCGACGCGCTCTCCTCGCGAATCGCGCGAAGGCTGTCGGCGCGAATCTCCGGATCGCGTTCTGCCCAGCGCTCGAGCATCTGCGCGTTGGCATTGATGACGGTCAGCGGCGTCTTGAGTTCGTGCGATGCGTCGGAGATGAACTGCCGTTCGCGCGCGAAGCCTTCCTCGAGCCGATCGAGCATCGCGTCGAAACTCTGCGCGAGCGTTCCGATCTCGTCGCTGCGGCCCGACCAGCCGAGGCGTTCGTTCATGCGGTCCGAACGCGTCTTGCCCATCGCCGCGATGAGGCGATTGATGGGCTCGATCGCACTCGACGCGATTGCGAACGACGCCGCGATCACGACCAGCGCCGCGAGCACGACGATCGCGACGAGCAGCGAGCGGATACGCTCGACCGTCTCATCGTAAATACCTAAACTTTCTCCGACGACGACGATGAGCGCGACGTTGGGCGCGTGGATGACCTCGTCTCGCACGAGCACGTCGCCGAGCTGCGGGCGGTTTTCGATGCGGTATTCGACGGGCTGGGAACGCCCGAGCGACGCGGGTTGGAGCGTCGCGCCGCCCATGTTCGTGCTCTTGGCGATCGGGTAACCCGAGGTCGTATCGGCTTCGACGAAGGTCGTCGGTCCGGCCCAGTGGTCGAGGCTGCCCGTCGTTTCGAGCTGTTGCACCACGGGCAGACCTTCGCCGAGCGCGCTGAGCAGCGAATTGCCCCGTACGGTCTGCGAGATGTCGTCGCCGACCCGATTGACTTTCGCGCGCGCTTCGTCGAGCAGAATCGCGCGCAGCTCGAAGGTCAGCACGAGCGCGACGATGCCGATGACGACGAGCAGCAGCAGCGCGTAGAACGTCGCGATCCGCATACGCAGCGATCGGAAGTTCGCGCCTCGGAGCCCGGGTTTCACTCGCGAAGCGTGTAGCCTACGCCGCGTACGGTCGAGATGAGCTTGTCGTCGAAACCGTCGTCGATCTTCCCGCGCAGATAGCGCACGTAGACGTCGATGAGGTTCGAGTCGCCGAGGAAATCGCTGCCCCACACGCCGTTGAAGAGCTCGTCGCGCGTGTGCACCTTATTGCGGTGCAGCAGCAGATATTCGAGTAGCGCGTACTCTTTGGCCGTGAGCGAGAGCGCTTTTCCGCCGCGCGTCACTTCGTGCCGGTCGCGATCCATCGTCAGATCCTTGACCGCTAGCACGTTGGATTTGGGATGCTTCTCGCGCAGCCGCGCGCGAATGCGCGCGAGCAGTTCTTCGACGCTGAAGGGCTTGGTGAGATAGTCGTCCGCGCCGAGGTCGAGGCCGCCGATGCGATCGGGAATGCGGTCTTTAGCCGTGAGCATGATGATCGGAACGCTGCTCTTGGCGCGCACCCGCGTGACGATCTCGAGGCCGTCCATCTTCGGGAGCATCACGTCGAGTACGATGAGATCGGGTTCTTTGAGCGCCTTCTCTAAGCCCGAGAGACCGTCGGTCGCCGTTTCGACGGTATAGCCTTCGTGTTCGAGCTCGAGCCGCAGCACCCGGATGATTTGGGCGTCGTCTTCGACGACGAGGATCTTGAACTGACGGGCTGTTTCGTTCACGCTTCGTCGCGGTGCGCCGCGCGCGGCAAGCGCAGGCGGCCCGTATCGTTCGCGACGAGCGCGATCGACGCGCCGGCCGCGAGCCATGCGAGCGTTTGCGTTTCGAGTAGCGAGCGTACGAGCGCGCCGGTGTTCGCGGCCGCGTGCGAGACGAAGCTCGGATCGAAGATCGCGTAGACGACGAGCCAGACCGCGACGGCGATCGCCGCACCGATGAAGGCGATGTCGCGCGCGGCGAACGCGAACGGCGCGACGATCGCGCACGCATGCGCCGCGGACGGCGAATAGATCGTCGAACGCAGGATCGCCGCGCGAAGGTCCGCGGGCGGCGTCGCGAGCGGAAGCGCGAACAGCGCGCGGTCGAGGTCGTCGTGGTCTTCCGTCATTCGCCCATCCCTTCGCCCGTCAGCGCCTTTCTCAAGAGTTCTTTTGCCCGAAACAGGTGTGTCTTGACCGTCCCGAGCGGCAGGCCGAGCACCTGGGCGATCTCGTCGTACTGCTTCCCCTGGAGATGATACAGCGTGACGACCGTTCGATACTTCTCCGGCAGGCCGCCGATTGCCGCGTGCAGCGTTCGTGCGGATTCGTTTAACGCGGCGAGCTCGGCCGGATCCGGGCCGGCGTCGGCCCGCTCGGGCACGTCCTCGTCGCTGTAGCGCTTACGTTTGGCCAGGCGATCGCAGCATGCGTGATACGCGATCGAGAAGATCCAGGTCGAGAATTTGCTGCCCGGCTTGAACGTCGCGAGGCCGCGATACGCCTTGAAAAACGCTTCTTGCGTGCAGTCGCGCGCTTCGTCTGCGTCGCGCATCGTGCGCAGGCAGAGGTGGTAGACGGCGCGCTCGTAGCGCTCCACGAGAACGCCGAAGGCTTCACCCGCACCGGCGAGTGCGGTGCGGACGAGGGTGAGATCATCGGGGTTCCGGTCGACGCCAGCGGTCGTCACCCGGTCGGACGTCTCCGCCACGGCGCTTGCCACACCCGGACGTACGCGCGAGTGCTGCGGGAGTTTCGCGAAACCGGACAGCGCCTGGGACGTATGTGCGACATGGACAGCGAAACGCGGTTACCGGCATGAACGAGTTTTTCGAAAACGTCATTCTCCCGATCGCGATCGTCTTCGTGATCTTCGGGCTTCCTACCGTAGCGTTCGTCGTCTTTCGCGTCCTCGCTCACCGCGAACGCATGGCGATGATCGCCGCGGGCATGCAGGCAGGGCAGTTTCCCGCCGGCAGCGTCCCGGGCGCCTACCCGCCGCCGGGTGCCGTGCCCGGCACGATGCCGCGAATGGGACCCGATCGCTTCGTCGCCGAGCCCGCGCAGGTCACGCTCAACAAAGGCATCCGGCTCGCGATGATCGGTTTTGCGATCACCCTCGGCGTTTCGCTCGCGTCGATTCATTCCAGCGACGGCGATCTGTCGTGGCATCCGGGCCCATGGCTCCTGATCGGGCTCGTACCGATGTTCATCGGGATCGCGCAGATCATCATCGCCATCCTCTCCGGTGCGAGCGCAGGCCGTTTCACGCAATCGCCGCAAGCCGGCCCCGGCAGCGCGCCATTCACCGTACCGTCGCCGCCTCCGCCGGTTTCGTCGTCCGGCATCCGCAATTGGGCGGCCGATCCGTTCCCGAGCGCCGCGATGCCGGATCCCCACGAAAAAGAACTGCCCTAACGCTCGTACCGAGGCGGCAAAACGAAAGAGACGCGCACGAGGCGCGTCTCTTTCGTTTGTTTATGCGAGCGTTACGGCAGAGGAATTAACGTTTTGCGGTGACGAGCGCCATCGCCCAGCCACCATTCGTACGCGTGCGTACGAGATATCCGTCAGACGTGCGATCGTATACTTGGAAGCCCGCGCGGAGCGCGTCTGCCAGTGAAGTGAAAATCATGAGTCCGGCCATGTTCGGATCCCCCTCTCCCGTTGATGTTCTTCTATCTTCTTTAACGGCTCATGACCGGCAAACGTCCACATTATTGCCGGTAGTTCGGTTAAAAATTCGTGGGGGAATCCCAGATACGGCGGGAATCAACCGGCCATGCCCGCCCTCGAACCGTCGCCGACGGTGCATGCGACCGTCGTGTGCGATCGGCGCGAGCCCGCTCCCGGAGTCGTCATCCTGGGCGTTCGAGCTCCCGAACTCGCGATCGAGGCGAAACCCGGACAGTTCGTGATGGTGCTCCCGCCGAGCGGCGAGCGCGTCGCGACCGCGCTCGGCGTCTACGAAGCCGAAGGCGAGCGCGTTTCGCTGATGCTCGTCATCGTCGGGCCGCGCACGCAAGAAATCGCATCGCTCGCCGTCGGCGACGCGCTCGAGCTCGCGGGTCCGCTCGGCAACGGGTTCGATCTCGATGCGCTCGGCGACGACGTCGCGCTCGTGGCCGGCGGGGTCGGCATCGCGCCGCTTTTGCTGCCCGCCAAATGCCTCCTCGAACGCGGCGCGCGGGTGCGGCTCTATTACGGCGCGCGCACGTCGG
>CAZZUZ010000256.1:1207-4629 GCA_964657315.1 Vulcanimicrobiota bacterium | reverse complement strand
ATCGCGACGCGCACGCCCGCGCGAGAGAGCACGCGCGCCGCCATGAGCCCGGCCGCGCCGGCCCCGACGATGACGACGTCGTTCAGCGCGAGCGCCGCTGCGTGCCGAACGCGAGCGCGAGCGGACCCGTCGCGGAGAAGCGCGCGAACGTTCCGTCGGGCTGCGCGAGCCGATCGGCCAGCGCATAGAGTGCTGCGGGATTGACGCCGAAGCCGGTATGACTAGAAGCGATCACTTCGAGATTTTCCGCGCGTTCGTTTTCGTACGTGAGGCACGTCTGCCAATTGACGACGCCGTCGCAGCGGCTGTACATCGCCGTCGACGGACAGGGCAGATCTTCGACGAGCGCGTCGAACTCGCGCGCGAGCATGCTTGTTTCTTCGGCGGCGACGTCGATGTCGACATCGCCTTTCGCGAGGCGCGTGTAGAGCGTGCCGGTGTTCGCGGAGCGCATGTCGCGCGAGAGCGGGCTCGCGAGGCCGACCACGTAACGTACGATCTCCGGATGCGTACGAGCGAGATCGCGCGCCATGACGCCGCCCAAGCTCCAGCCGACGATCGAAACGCGTTTGCCCGTCTTTGCGTAGATCGCTTCGAGCCGCGCCGCGAGGCCCGCGCGCGAATGCCGGATGCCGCCGAGACTACGGCCGAGTTCCCAGCCGTACGCATCGAAGCCGACGCTGCGTAAAAAACGGCGCGTGAGAACCGTCGACGCGTCGCTCGCGAGGAAGCCCGGGATCACGAGGACGGGATGGCCGTCGCCGCGTTTCGCGGCGGCTGCGAGCAGCGGCCATGCGGCGAGCGACGTCCCGAGTTCGCCCAGAGCCCGCCATTCCGCGAGCAGGCGCCATTTCGGCGGCGACGAGAGGTGCAGTGCGACGTCCATCAGTGCTTCGACTTCGCCCGTTCCGGGGGCGTTGCAGCCGGAGCCGAAAAGAGCGCGGCGAGCTTCGCACCTTGCGGGGTGCCGAGGCCGGTGCACGCGTCCCAGCCTTTGCCCGCCTCGTACGCGCCGTTGTTACCGATCGTAATGTCGCGTAGCGCGGACGGCGACGCCGCATAGAGCTGCGGATTGATGAAGCCGAGCGGCTTGCCGAGGCCGGCGTTGAGCCGCGCGACGAGGGCGGCCCACAACGGGGCGACGGCGCTCGTTCCGCCGACCACGCCGGCCGTTCCGTCGACGAGCGTCCGATAGCCCGATGCGGGATCCGCGTTCCCGGCGACGTCGGGCACGCCGCGACCCACGCGCGCGCCTTCGTTTGCCGACGCCGGCACGCCGGCATTCTGTTGATAGTCGGGAAGTGCGAAGACGTCGCTGATGCCGCCCCCGGTAGCGCCGCCGGTCGGGCCGTCGTTCCAGACCGTTTCCGACGATAATGTTTCGCCTTCGAGCTCGAGGTGCGTTCCGCCGCAGGCCAGCGCGTGCGGGCTCGACGCCGGGAAGTCGACGTGCGCGGCCGTGCCGCCGACGCCGTCGCTCGAACCGCTGTCGCCGGCGGCGCACGTGATCGTGATGCCGAGCAACGCCGCGGCGGCGAACGCATCGTCGAAACTCGTCGTCGCCTGCGCGGTCCAAGTCGACTCGGGACCGCCCCAGCTGATCGAAATGACGTTCGGAGCGTTCGCCGTGTCGTGCACGGCCGTCGTCACCGCGTCGAGAAAGCCCTGATCCGTGTTCGGCGCGAAATAGGCGACGATCTTCGCGCCGGGTGCGATCGAACCCGCGACTTCGATGTCGAGCGCGACTTCGGCGTCGGGTCCGTCGGCGCTTCCCGTCGGTGCGTTGCTCGCGCCGTCGACCGAAACGCTAATCACCACGGGCGGCGTCGCGATTTGCAACTTCGAGAAGTACGTGTCGAGGTCGCTCTGCGCGTAGCCGCCGCCGAGTTCGATCAAACCGATGGTTTGGCCGGCGCCGTCGCCGGCGGGAAAGCCGTATGCGCTCGCGATTTGGAGCGGCGTGAAACCGGCGCTCGCTGCGGCCGCTTCGACGACGGTGGCGCGTACGAACTGGGCGCGTGCCTGCGCGCGATCGTCCAAACCGAAGACGCCTCTGACGATATCCGCGACGTCCGCCGGCACGGTCAGCGCACCTTCGCGCCCGCGAAACGTCCGGCCGTGCGCGTCCTCGTAGAGCGAGAGATTCGCTTCGAATGCCTTTGCGAGCGAGGCGACGGTACCCTCGACTTCGATCGTGCGCCGCGCGCTATCGCTTTCGACAACGTGGAGTCCGGCCGATTTCACGAACGCTTCGACGGCCGCGATATCTTCGTGCGACGCGCCGTGCTCGCGCGCGAATTCTTCGCGCGACATCGTCTTTGCGACGCCGCTCGTGATGTCGGGCAGCGGTTTCTTCGGACGCAGGACGATGCTGACGCGCGCGATCGCGCTCGCATCGACGTCTCCCGCGCTCGCACATCCGTGCGGAAGTTTGCGCTCGCTGCCTTTGACGGCGGAGCGGGTAGAAGACTTCGGTTGGTCGTTCACGCAGTCGGCATTGCGGCCCGTGCTGCGGCCGAACCTTTTCCCAATTTGGACAAACGGTCAAAGGCTGCCGGACCCCGGCGCAGGAGTACTCCCTAATGTCAACGCTGCGCATCCGCGCGGGCGCCCGCTTCTCACTCACCTCGGCATTCGATACGCCGGCCGTGTTCATCATACGGCCGGAGGCCTCCGATACGGTTCGGATCGTCGAAGAGCGGTGGACTGCGACGCCGTCGATCGCGCATCACGATTACGTCGATCTCTACGGCAATCGTTGCCGCCGCCTCACGATTCCGGGCGGCGATCCGTTCGTCGTCGATTACGACGTACTCGTCGAAACGCACGACGGGCTCGATCCTTGCGAGCCGGACGCCCCGGAAGTTCGCGTCGAAGACATGCCCGACGACGCGCTCGTGTACACGCTGCCGAGCCGCTACTGCCTCTCCGACCGTCTGGCCAACACCGCGGCCGAACTCTTCGGCGCCGTGGCCCCGGGCTGGAATCGCGTGCAAGCCATCTGCGATTTCGTTCACAACCATATCACATTTCAGTACGGCGCGAGCGACCCGTTCACGACGGCGCTCGACGTCTACGATAGCGGCAGCGGCGTCTGCCGCGACTACGCGCACCTCGCGATCAGTTTTTGTCGCGCGCTCAACATCCCGGCGCGTTATGCCTTCGGCTACATGCCCGACATCGACGTCGAGAATCCGATCCTCCCGATGGATTTCTGCGCCTGGTTCGAGGTCTATCTCGGCGGCAAGTGGTGGCTCTTCGACGCGCGCAACAACACGCGGCGTAAAGGCCGCGTCAACATCGCGCGCGGACGAGACGCGCTCGACGTCGCGATGCTGACCACCTACGGTAGCACGTACTTGAATTCGATGGACGTCATCGCGGACTTCGCCTATCCACTGCCGATCCTGGCCATCGGCGAG
>CAZZUZ010000256.1:0-1188 GCA_964657315.1 Vulcanimicrobiota bacterium | reverse complement strand
ATGCAGTCGCAAGATGAGCAGGGAGCGGATCTCGATCCGCTCGACGACGCCTCGATCGCCTGGGACCGCGTCGCCGAAGCTACCTTCGTCGTCCGGCAGCGGTTCCGGTACGACTATCCGGGCCCGATCGCCGATCTGCACCACCGCCTGATGATCGTGCCGCGCGAGAAGCACGGCGATCAGAAGCGCGTCGCGTCGCGACTCGACGTTTCGCCGCCGGCGAACGCGCGCGACGAGCACGACGCCTTCGGCAATCCGGTCGCGACGTTCTTCGCCCGCCGTATCGAACGCGCGATCGAGTTCGCCCATCTCTCGATCGTCACGCGCACGGCGAGCGTCGGTCATTACTTGCCTGCCAGCGCCCTCGACGATCCGGCCACGACCGTACCGACGTCGCTCACCGCCTGCGATCAAGCGCTGCGCGACGTGGCGAAGATGCTGCGCTCGCGTTACGACGACCCGCGCGAACTCGCCGCCGCAATCAACGACTACGTCTTCGCCGAAATGATCTACACCGCGGGCGCGACCGACGTGGAGACCACGGCGGCGGCCGCGTTCCAGACGCGTCGCGGCGTCTGCCAGGACTACTCGCACGTGATGCTCGCGCTCGCACGGCGCTGCGGCCTCGCCGGCCGCTACGTTTCGGGCCATCTGCTCGGCGAAGGCGGCACCCACGCCTGGGTCGAGATCGTCGTCGCGGCGGACGGCGATGCCGAAGTGATCGCTTTCGATCCGACGCACGGGCGCCGTGTCGACATGCGCTACGTCGTCGTCGCGATCGGCCGCGATTACGGCGACGTCGCGCCGACGTCCGGCGTTTTTACCGCACCCTACAACGGCGAACTGACCGCGACCAAGCGCGTCGGTGCGACCCGCGTCGTCTATCGCGACACGCGCGTCGTCATGCCCGAATCCGCCGCCAGCTAGTTTTTACCACCGAGGAACGACGCGAGCGCGGCGTTTGCGCGGTCCGGGGCGTCGGCGCCGACCCAATGCGAGACGCCCGCGAGGTACACCGTGCGCAGATCCCGCACGTGGACGTCCGTACCGTACGTCGTCTCTTTGCCGAGCGCGTGATCGTCTTCACCCCAGAGCAGCAGCGTCGGCGTCTCGATGACCGGCACGGGTTCGCGCAGGATGCGCGTCATCAGGTTGCCGCGGAAGGCGGCACGATACCACGCGAGCATC
>CAZZUZ010000255.1:0-4634 GCA_964657315.1 Vulcanimicrobiota bacterium | reverse complement strand
CGGAACGAGTGCGGGCGTCGGCGTCGGCTGAGCGGACGGCTCGACCGCAGGAACGACGGTGGCGTCCGGCGCCGGCGTCGCTTCGAGCGGCGCCAAGTGCTCGACCGCGAGCGTCTTCTTGAGCTGTTTCGCTTGTGACGACGTTCCGAAGTCGGCGAACATCAATTTCGCGATCGCGGCCGCACGATCGCGCGACGGCTGTAACAGAATCTGCGAGTAGAGGCGCTGCAGGAAGAACACGTTGCGCGGCAGTTGCGGATCGTGCGGATACCGGTGCATCCAATCGCGAATCGCGCTCTCGCTCAGTTGCGCGGACGCGAGCGATTGCGTGGCGAGATCGTGATTGTATTTGTAGCGAAGACCGATGTCGCGGATCGTATTGGAAATGCCGATGATCGAGAGCTTGAGCGGGCCGAAATACTCGTCGGCCGGCGCCATGTTCGCGAGCAATGCGGCCTCGGCTCTGGCCTTTTTGCCGGCCTGCGCTTTGAGGGCCGCTGCGGAAGGCGCTGTAGCCTTCTTCGCCGTTGCCGCATCGACCGCGATACAGGAACCCGCACCGCACATCAAAAGAGCCGCAAAGATTCGCTTCATTCTGGGGAGTCGTCGTTCGTGCCGCAAAATCAAATACCCGTTGCGTGCGTGCAAACGCAAGCACACGATCGCGAGCGATTCGACGCTGCGTGGCCGTCCATTCTCGAAGCCGCCGGACGTGCGTGCCGCGAGGGCGCGAAGCTCGTCGTGCTGCCCGAAGGGACCGTGCCCGGATACGTCCTCGGCGACGAGCCGGTCGACGCGGCGATCTTGGCATCGGCCGCGCTCGACGTCTCGCGCGTCGCGCGCGAACACGGCGCGACGATCGTGTACGGCGGCGCGAAGATCGACGGCGGACGGACCTTTAACGCGGCGATCTGCGTCGGTCCCGACGGCACCGAACTCGGGTTCGCCGCCAAACAATTTCTCTGGCATTTCGATCGCCGTTGGTTCGCGCCCGGCGCGACGCTCGATCCGATCGACACGCCGCTCGGAAAGCTCGGCCTGCTCGTCTGTGCCGATGGCCGTATCCCGACGATCGCATCGACGCTCGTCGAACGAGGCGCGCAAATCCTCGTCATGCCGACGGCGTGGGTGACGAGCGGCCGCGATCCGGCTTCGCTCGAAAACATTCAGGCCGATCTCATGGCGAACGTGCGCGCCCGCGAAAACGGCGTGCCCTTCGTCGTCGCCAACAAGTGCGGCGTCGAACGGGAGAGCGTCGCGTATTGCGGCAAGAGCGCGATCGTCGACGCGACCGGGGCGTTCGCAGCGCGCGCGGGCGAACGCGAGCCCGCGATCGTGGCCGCTACGGTTTCGCCGTCACCCGTCATGCGGCGCGTGCCGGACGAGCAACGCGAGCCGCGCGGTGTCGTCGGTTCCACGCCGCACGTCGTTCCCGCGCGCGCTCGCGCGCGCATCGCGTTCGCGTTCGCCGATTCGCAGCGGGCACATCGCTACGCGAGTCTCGCCGTCCAGGCCGACGCCGATACGCTCGTCACGTTCGGCTCCGCGGTCGCGAACGAAAGCGAGGGCGGATTGCCGCAAATCGCGCTCGATGCGTCGGGCGAATTCGATCGCGCGCACGAGGTCGCGGGTCTGCGTTACGCGCTCGTATCGGCAGCGGCGCTGCGTTCGCCGCGCGCCCTCGTTCGGATGCGGCTCGACGGCGTCGACTTCTTCATCGCGAGCGTCGACGGCGATCCGGACTGGAACGTGCGCGTCGCGCGCACGCGCGCGGCGGAACTCCGTGCGTTCGTCCTCGTCTTCGACGATGGCACGAAGCGCGCGTTCGCCGTCGATCCGGACGGAGCCGTCGTTGCCGGCACCTATGACGATTTTCGATTAGCGACGTTCGTCTACGACGCGGCCCGCGCGAACGCGACGCTGGTCGCGCCGCGCACCGACGTGCTCGAAGGCTTGCGCTTCGCCGAGAACCTGCGCGGCGCGCGCGCGACGGTGACGGCGTGAGTTCCGATTTCGACGCCGCGGCCGCACGCGCGCTCGATACGGCGGTCGCGCGAGGCGCGGCGTATGCGGACGTGCGCTTCGAAGACGGACGTGCGGAGCGCATCGAAGTGCGCAACGGCGCCGTCGTCGAGCTCTCCGACGCGACCACCGTCGGCTACGGCATCCGCGCGTTCGTGGACGGCGCGTGGGGCTTCGCCGCGAGTCCCGATCTCTCGGACGCGGGCATCGACGCCGCGTCCGCGCTCGCCGTGTCGATCGCGAAAGCCGGCGCCTCGATCGCGAGCAAACGTTTCGCGCAAGCGCCTTCCGATGCGTACGTCGACTCGTTCGCGACGCCCGTGGTTCGCGATCCCGCGGCGGTCGCGCTGGGCGATCGCGTCGCGCTGCTGCTGACGGCGGAGCACGCATTGCATTCGACGCGCAGCGTCAGTGTCGGACGCGCGTGGGCAGATCTCTGGCGGACGGACAAAACGTTCTACAGTACCTCGGGTTCGCGCATCGCCCAATCGATCTACCAAACCGGCGGCGGCATCTCCGCGCTCGCGATCGGCAACGGCGACGCCCAGGACCGCTCGTTTCCGGGCGACATCGGTCTCTACGCCGGCGGCGGCTGGGAGGTCGTCGAACGCGCCCGGCTCGCCGAAAATGCGGCTCGCATCGGTGAAGAAGCGACGCAGCTCCTCGACGCGCCGCAGTGTCCCTCGGACGTCTGCGACATCGTTCTCGGCGGTTCGCAGGTCTCGCTGCAGATCCACGAATCGCTCGGCCACGCGGCCGAACTCGATCGCATCATGGGCTGGGAAGCGAATTTCTCCGGAACGAGCTTTCTGCGGACGGACGAACTCGGAAGACTGCAATACGGTTCGCCAAAGGTGACCATCGTCGTCGACAATACGCTACCGGGCGGGCTCGCGACGTGCGGCTACGACGACGAAGGCGCACGCAGCGTCGTCTCCGACATCGTGCGCGACGGCGTGCTCGTCGGCTTCGAGATGTCGCGCGATACCGCGCGCACGATCGGCCGCGAGACCAACGCCTGCGTTCGTGCCGAGAGCTGGCATCACGTGCCGATGATCCGCATGTGCAACCTCAACATGCTGCCCGGCGACACGCCTTTCGAGGCGCTCTTCGACGGCATCGATCGCGGCGTGTACATGGAGTCCAACCGTTCGTGGTCGATCGACGATCATCGCCTCAATTTTCAGTTCGGCTGCCAGATCGGCTGGGAGATCGTCCGAGGCAGGCGCGGCCGGATGCTCAAGAATCCGACTTACGCGGGCGTGACGCCGCAGTTCTGGAACAGCTGCGATGCCGTCGGCGACGCCGCGTCGTGGGTCGCGTGGGGGACGCCCAACTGCGGGAAGGGCGAACCGATGCAGGCCGGCCGCACGGCGCAGGCCGCGGCGCCCGCACGCTTCCGCAACGTCGTCGTGGGAGTGGGTTACGATGCGTGAGGCGCAGCGCGAAGCGATCGCGCGAGAGACCGTCGGATACGCGACGACCGCATGCGAGGCCGTCGTCGTCTCGAGCGGACGCGCGCTGACACGGTTCACGCAAAACGCGATCCATCAGAACCTCGCGAGCGGCGACACCACGGTACGCGTGCGCGTCATCGACGGCGCGCGCACCGGCGTGGCGGAAACCAACGATACGAGGGCGGAGTCGCTGCGTGCGACCGTCGCGCGCGCCCGCGAGATCGCTTCGTTCGCCCCCGAAGACGCCGCAAGCGCACCACTAACCAAAAACACCCAGAGCACCGTGCCGCAAGGCGCATACGACGATGTGACCGCGGAGGCGACGCCCGAGACGCGCGCGGCAATCGTCGCGGCCATTCTCGCGCCGATGGAACCGAACGGCCTCTGGGCCGCGGGCTACGCGACCACCGCGCGCGACGGCATTACCATCGCCAACACCGCGGGCACGCTCGTCTCGTTCGACGGAACCGAAGCCGCGCTCAACGTCAAAGCCAACGGCGCCGACTCGACGGGATACGCCGAACGTTTCGCGACGTCGGTTGCGGCGCTCGACGGCGCTCGTTACGGAACGATCGCAGCGCAAAAGGCGCGAGCGGGCGCGAATCCCGCCGCCGTCGCACCGGGACCGTGGACCGTCATCCTCGAGCCGGCGGCGGCGGGGGAACTGCTCTCGTACCTCATCGATCACTTCTCGGCGCAAGCGGTCGACGAGGGTTCGTCGTTTCTCTGCGACGGTCTCGACACCGCGTACGCCCACGAGAACTTCACGCTCGTCGACGATTTCGCGCATCCCCAGCACGCCGGCATGCCGTTCGACTTCGAAGGCTATCCGCGCACGCGCGTGCCGCTGATCGAACGCGGCATCGCGCGCGGCTTCGTCACGGACGCGACGTGGGCCGCGAAGCTCGGCCGGCCGAACACCGGCCACGGCTTGCCGGCTCCGAGCGCGGGCGGGCCCCGCCCGCTGCACCTCGTGGTCGCGTCCGGCACGAAATCCGTCGAGGAGCTCGTGGCGCAGACGGCGCGCGGACTGTTGGTCTCGCGATTCTGGTATATCCGCCCGGTCGATCACCGCAAGACGATCGTTACGGGCATGACGCGCGACGGCACCTTCGAGATCGCCGACGGTGAGATCGTCCGGGGCGTACGCAACAT
>CAZZUZ010000254.1:0-4642 GCA_964657315.1 Vulcanimicrobiota bacterium | reverse complement strand
CGTCGAGTCGCTCGAAACGATCTTCGCGACGCAACTGATCCTGCCGCTCGCCGCGCGGTACGTCCGCTCGACGAGAGCGCGCGCGAGGATCGCCGACCTCCTCGGCGCGGCCTACGCCGACGACCGCGCCGCGCGGGCGACGCGCGCGATGGTGACGGCGACGTTCGCCGCCCGCGACGGCGACCTCGATGCGCCCGAACGCATCCGCGAGGCGGTCGAACGCTACCGCGAACTCGACTGGCCCCTGCTCCGCGCGCGGGCCGAGACGATCGCGCGCGACGTGGCGCAGGATCGGTTGGGCGTGAGCCCGCCGCGCCCGCGCACGTCGCGTGCGTCCGCGGCGTCGGAGCCGCGCCTCTCGCAGCGCGAGCGTACGATCGCGGAACTCGTCGCGGCCGGCCACGGCAACCTCGAGATCGCGACCCGGCTCGGCATCAGCGTCAAGACGGTCGAGGCGCACCTCACCCGCGCCTTCGAGAAGCTCGACTTCCGCTCGCGCGCGCAGCTCGCCGTCTACATAGCGAGCGCCGACGAAGCGACCCGAACGATCGAGCCGTTTCCTTAGAGCCGGCGAGAGAGCCGGCGAGCCGGAGAGCCCCTCCGGAGAGCCGGACCGCGTGTTCGTCGAACGAGTGTGCGACCCGGCCACCGCGTCGCGGATACGAGAAGCGAGCGCGGCGTTCGACTACGGCGGCCGAGGGTCGCATGTGTTTGACATCGCTTGCGGGGATTGGTATTCTAGCCGGGTTGTGGTCCACGCCGCGAGAGCATTTCCGTGCCTCGCGGCGGAGGATCTAAGATGTACGCCAGGCCCCGTGGAGTTGAAATGAAGAACATCATCGGCCGCAAGGTCGGGATGACGAGCGTCTTTACCGCCGATGGGCGGTACGTCCCGGTCACCGTCATCGAGGCGGGGCCGTGCGTCGTGCTGCAGCACAAGACGGTGGAGAAGGACGGATACGCGTCCGTCTCGCTCGCCTTCGCCGATGCGCGAAAGAACGGCATCAACAAGCCCGATGCCGGTCGCTTCAAGCAGGCCGGGATCGAGACCGCGAAGCGCCACATCCGCGAGTTCCGTCGCCACATCGACGGGGCGCCGGAAGTCGGGGCGACCGTCTCGGTCGACGTCTTCACGGCGGGCGAACACGTCGACGTCGTCGGCGTCTCCAAGGGTCACGGCTTCGCCGGCGGCATGAAGCGCCACAACTTCTCGGGCGGCAACCGAACCCACGGGTCGATGATCCACCGTCAGCCGGCTTCCAACGGCGACACGAACTCCGGCCACACGCACCGCGGTTCGCGACGCCCCGGCCACTACGGCGTCGATCGCACGACGCATCAGAATCTGGAGATCGTCCGGGCCGACGTCGAGCGCAACGTGCTCCTGGTCCGCGGTCCGGTCCCCGGCGCCAAGAACGGCCTCGTGCTCGTTTCGGGCGCCGTCCGTCCGCCGAAGCCCCCGGCCCCGCCGGTCGCCGCGAAGAAGGGCAAGTAGACGATGCCGAACGTCATCGACGCCAAGGGCGCGACCGTCCGCGATGCCGCGATCCCCGTCGGATTCGCGAATCACGATTTCGTGAAGGCGAACGTCATGTTCCGCGCGGTCTTCCGCGAGCTCGCGAACCCGCGAGCCGGAACGGCCTCGACGCTGCGCCGCGACGAAGTTCGCGGCGGCGGTCGCAAGCCGTGGAAGCAGAAGGGCACCGGCCGCGCCCGTCAGGGCTCGACCCGTTCGCCGCAGTGGCGTCACGGCGGCGTCGTGTTCGGTCCCAAGCCGCGCAGCTACGTGACGAGCCTCAACAAGAAAGAGCGCCACGCCGCGATGCGCGCCGCGCTCGCCGATCGGTTCGCGAGCGACTGCGTGACGATTCTCGCGACCGAGGGCTTCGATCTCGAGAAGACGCGCGATCTCGCGGCGCTCCTCTTCGGTTCGCCGAAGGCAGCGAAGACGGGCCCCCGCACGCTCGTCGTGTTCGGCCGCTCCGAGGCTTCCGACGTCGGCGCGCGACTCGAACGCGTCGGTCGCAATCTCCCGCGCGCCGCGGTGACGCACACGGGCGCGCTCGACGTGAAGGACGTGCTCGGCTACGGGCGCCTCGTCCTCACGAACGCCGCGCTCGACGAACTCTCCGCCGCGTTCCCCGAGCGCAAACCCAAAGGAGCCCGCGGTTAATGGAAGCGCGCGACATCATCATCGCTCCGATGATCACCGAGAAATCGATGACCGGAACCTCCGTCAATCAGTACACCTTCGAAGTCCACTCGCGCGCGACGAAGACGCAGATCAAACTCGCCGTCGCCGAGATCTTCAAGGTCGACGTGCTCAAGATCAACACGACGAACGTGCTCGGCAAGACGAAGAATTTCGCCCGCCGCGGCACGCGCACGCACGGCAAGCAATCCGACTGGAAAAAAGCCATCGTCACCCTCAAACCCGGCCAGAAGATCGAACTGGGCGGCGTGAATCCGTTCGAGCAATGATTCGCATGCATCTCTCACGCGATCGCGTCGTCGCTCATCGCTCACGTGCTCGCGATTCGCGCTCGAGCGAAATCCGCACGCGACTCACCGCTCGTAAGGCGAAATAACCATGGCTGTAAAACGATATCGCCCGACGTCCGCCGGACAGCGCTTCATCACGACGATCGATACGAAAGATCTCACGAAGAAGAAGCCCGAGCGCGGGCTCGTCGAGGTCAAGAAGAAGCACTCGGGCCGGAACAACAACGGCCACATCACCGTGCGCCACAAGGGCGGCGGGACGCGGCGTCAGTATCGCATCATCGACTTCAAGCGGACGAAGGATGCGATCCCCGGCAAGATCGCGGCGATCGAGTACGATCCCAACCGCTCGGCACGCATCGCGCTCGTGAACTATCGCGACGGCGAGAAGCGCTACATCCTCGCGCCGGTCGGGCTCGAGATCGGTCAGATCATCGAGTCGGGCGAGACGGCCGACATCAAGCTCGGCAACTGTCTGCCGATCAAGAACATCCCGCTCGGTACGGTCATCCACAACGTCGAACTGCGTCCCGGCGAGGGCGGCAAACTCGTCCGCAGCGCCGGCTCGTCCGCGCAGTTGATGGCGAAGGAAGGCGAGTACGCGCAGGTCCGCATGCCCTCGGGCGAGGTTCGTAAGATCCTCGTCGTGTGTCGCGCGACGATCGGTCAGCTCGGTAATCTCGATCACGAGAACGTCGTGATCGGCAAAGCCGGGCGCATCCGTCACATGGGCAAGCGCCCGTCGGTGCGCGGTATCGCGATGAACCCGGTCGACCATCCGCACGGCGGCGGCGAAGCGCGTTCGACCTCCGGTCGCCCGCCGACGACGCCTTGGGGTCAGATGACGATGGGCAAGAAGACGCGCCGCAACAAGCGCACCTCGAAGATGATCGTCCGCAAGCGGAGTGCTAAGTAATGGGTCGGAGTTTGAAGAAAGGTCCGTTCGTCGCGGACCATCTGCTCGCGAAGGTCGAGAAGATGAACAGCACGCGCGAGAAGCGCGTGATCAAGACGTGGTCGCGCGCGAGCACGATCGTGCCGCAGATGGTCGGTCACACGATCTCCGTGCACAACGGCAAGACGCACGTCCCCGTGTTCGTCTCGGAGAACATGGTCGGACACAAGCTCGGCGAGTTCTCGCCGACGCGGCTCTACAAGGGCCACGGCAACATCGAAAAGAGCTCGGTGAAGTAGCGATGGCCGAAACGCAGACCGCCGAACGCTCGCAAGCGCTCGCGCATCTCAAATTCGCCCGCGTCGGTCCGCGCAAGTTGCGCCGGGTCGCCGACGCCATCCGCGGCAAGACCGTGCGCGAGGCGCTCGTGCTGTTGCAATTCTCGGGCGTCTTCGCGTCGGAACCGATCGAGAAGCTGCTCCGCAGCGCCGTCGCGAACGCCGAGAACAATCACAACATGGCGACCGACGGCCTCTTCGTAACGAAGATCACGGTCGACGGCGGTCCGGGCGGTTCGTACATGCGCCGTCTCGATCCGCGCGCGCAAGGTCGCGCGGCGTTCAAGCGCAAGCGCATGTCGCACGTGACGATCGCGGTCGGCCACACGCCGCCGAAGCACCAGCCGAAGAAGAAGCCGGGCGCGTCGATCGCGCTCTCGACCCTCGATTCGCGTCGCCGCAGCGTCGCGGCCGCGGGAACCCCGCCGCCCGCGCGTCGCACGCGCAAGCCCAAGGCCGCGCCGGATACCGGAGCGTCGGAGTAAGTATGGGACAGAAGATCCATCCAGTCGGCCTGCGTCTCGGCATCACGCGCACGTGGGAGAGCCGTTGGTTCGAAAAAAAGAATTACAAGCTCTGGCTCCACGAAGACCAAGCGGTTCGCAAGTATTTCGGTCGCCTGACCCGCGCCGCCGCGATCTCGAAAGTCGAGATCGAGCGCCGCGCGAATCAAGCGCGCGTCATCGTGCACACGGCGAAGCCCGGTATCATCATCGGGAAGCGCGGCGTCGGCATCGAGGACATCCGTAAGAATCTCGAACGCGTGACCTCGAAGAACGTCCAAGTCAACGTCGTCGAGATCAAGCATCCCGAGCTCGACGCGCGTCTCGTCGGTCAGAATATCGTCGACCAGCTCGAGAAGCGCATCGCGTTCCGTCGCGCGATGAAACAAGCGATCATGCGCACG
>CAZZUZ010000253.1:0-4644 GCA_964657315.1 Vulcanimicrobiota bacterium | reverse complement strand
CGAAAATGCCGTCCCCTTCACGACCAACGTCGGCGCAAGCGCACCGACCGCCGCTCCGAAGCCGACGAACGCGCCGACCGCGTCGCCGACGGGGCCTCGTCGGCGCATCTGGACGATCGGCGACGCCTTTCAGGAATCCGATCCGGGCGACGGGCAGATTCAGGAACCCCGCATGGCGTCAGATGCCGCTTGCAACGGTATCCAGTGCTCCGGCGGCAGCGGCCCGGTGAATTTTACGATCACGCGACCGAACGACCGTTCGCCGCAAAACCCGGGCGGCTCGTGGCGCAGCATGATGATCCTCACGAATAACGTGCTCGCACCGGGCGGCACGTACGACAGCGTCTTTCAAACGACGGTACGTTCCCCGCAAGACGTTCAGGGTAGCCAGAACATCCTCTGGCAGGATCATTCGAACATCGGCGGTGTGAACACGGTCCTCGGGCTCGAGAACGACGGCAACGGTCAATCGTATTGGTATATGAATACGGCCGGAGTCGACGGGTACGGAAATCCCGATCGACGACGGACGTGGCAGGCGCCGTACACGGTCGGAGAGACCGACACGTGGGAGATCCAGTGGAAGAACACCACCGACAGCAGCGGCTTCGTTGATCTCTATCGCAACGGCGCGCTCGTGGACCGTTACGACGGGCCGAACGTCGTCGCAGCGACGGCGTACGACGTGGTCGGATTCGGCGTCTACGAGTACCACTGGGAGAACGCGACCAACTCGAGCGCCCTAATGCAAGACGTTACCTTCAATGCCTTTACGATGTACGCGATACCGGGGCGCATCGCTCCGGTACCCGTCCCGTAACGTTCGGCGACGATCGTAAAATCGTCGCACGAACGTCGCCGAAAGCCTGCGGAACGCAAGTTTCGCGGGCTTCGTGCATTTAGCGGCGGCAGTTCGCGTCGAGCGGACGCCGCACGTCCGCAGCGACATTTATCGCAACCTCGCTTGCCGTACGCTTCGTTTCGCAAAAAACTTTACGCGTATCGAACAAAAACGATAACTTCGGAAGTGAACGAACCACACGCGGTTACGTCAAGTTTTCGTTTCGACCTTACTCAGATCGCCGGAGTTCGAGTACTATGCGCTGGGAGCCCGCTCGGGTTCCCGGCGCACGACGATCGCACTGCCCTGCTACGCGCGAGCGCGGAGCCGATCGTGACGACGCACGTATCACGCACCGCCTGCGATCGCACGCGTCATTTCGCGTTGCTCCATCGCGCCGGCGCGAAGCGTCCCCTCATGCCCGGAAGAGTTTGATTTGAACGACCTGCCTCTCGCGCTCCGCATCGCCGCCGTCTCGACGGCGGCAGCGTTGCTCGCCGCATGCTCGGGAGCCGGAGCGACCTCGTCGCTGACGCCCAGTACGCAATCCGCGTTCATGTCCCAATCCGCCGAAGCGCCTTCGCTCGCAAACGCGACAGGATCGGATCTCGCGACGGTCGAGAGCAGCGCCGCACGCACGAAGCTGTGGGGATTCGGCGATCCGTACCAGCGTTCCGCGGGGAGCGACGGACAGATCCAACAGCCGCAGCTCGCCTCCGCTTCGTCGTGCAGCGGTATTCAATGCTCCGGCGGATCGGCTGCGGTCGACTTCTACATCAGCCGCCCGAACACGACGAAACCGCAAAACCCCGGCGGCTCGTGGCGCAGCATGATGATCCTGACGAGCAACGTCCTCGCGCCGGGCGGCATCTACGACTGCGCCTTCAAAACGACGGTCGACTCACCCGAAGACGTGCAGGGCAGCCAGAATATCATCTGGCAGGACCACACCAATAAGGGCTCGGTCAACACGGTGCTCGGCCTCGAGAACGACGGCAACGGCAAGTCGTATTGGTACATGGACACCGCGAACGTCGACGGCTTTCACAATCCCGATCGCCGACGGACGTGGCAAGCTCCGTATACGGTCGGTGAGACCGACACGTGGGAGATCCAATGGAAGAATACGACCGACGGCAGCGGTTTCGTCGATCTATATCGGAACGGAAAGCTCGTCGATCGCTACAACGGCGCGAACGTCGTCGCCTCGACCTCATACGACGTGGTCGGTTTCGGCATCTACGAATATCATTGGGAGAATGCGAGCGACTCGAGTGCGCTCTTCGAAAAAGTTGTTTTTGATTCGCTCACGCTGTACGGCATCAAGGGCCGCGTCGCTCCCCTATCGGTATAACGGGATGAATTCTGGGCGGCTCGTGGAAACGCGGGGCGCATGTACGCTACATTTTTAGAGAGCGAAAAGCCGAAGCACCGCTTCGCGTCCGGCATAACCTGGCTCTTCGCGGTAACGTATCTCGCGCTACTGGTCGCTCCCATCGCACTGCACGTCTTCCTCCCCGACATTTTCAACGGCGACGCGACGCTTCTACTCTTCGCGTATATCGCCGCCACGTACGGTATGGTCTCGATCGTTCTCGCGACCAAAACGTCGTTCGATGCGAGCAAGAACGGCCGGCAGAACGATCTCGTCCTGCGCATGCTCGAACGTCAGATCGAACTCGCCGAACGGTCCGGGGAGCTTGCGGCGCGATCGCTCGAGATCGGCGAGCGTTCCGTCTCGCTCGCGGAAGCGGCCGCGCAGCGGCCGCAACGGCTCTCGACGCCGATGTCGATCAGCCTCTTCGGGTCGCGCGCGAAAACCGACTGAGGCTACGTGCCGATCGACCAGAGCTCCGGACTCGTCGAGCGGAAGCCCGGCCGCACTTCGTAACCCTTGAAATCGGTATCGAAGATCTGCGGCATCAGCGGCCACCATACGAACGCGTACGGAACGTCCGAGGCGACGAGCCGTTCGACGCGGGCGTATGCCGCCTTGCGGCGCGCGCGATCGTTCGTCGATTGCGCGTCGCGTTCCGCGGCGTCGAGCTCGGGATCGCACAACCGCGCGAAATTAAAGCCGTTCGGCGGCCGCTCGGCGCACGCGAACAGCACGTGATCATCGGGATCGTCGGTCTCGAAGAACCCGCTCCAATCGAGGTCGTAGGCGCCGCGTGCGAGCACGCCGCCGCTGCCGTACGGTGCGAAGAGCTGGTTCGGATCGACGGACTTGAGCGCGATCGCGATGCCGATCGCGCGCAATTGCGATTGCACTTGCACGGCCGCCGCCTGCGAGGTCGCATTGCCGCTGACGAAGACCATCGTGAGCGCGAGCGGGCGCCCGGCGCGTTCGAGTGCCCCGCCCGCATTCGCGTGCCAGCCGGCGTGCGCGAAGAGTGCGAGCGCCGCCGCCCGGTCGTAGCGTTGCCCGATCAGCTTCGGATCGTGCGTCCAGAGAAAACTCGGTAGATCCGCGTTCGCGACGGTCGCGGCACCGAACGCGATCTTCGAGACGAGCGTCTCGCGATCGATCGCACTCGAGATCGCTTCGCGAACGCGCACGTCGTCGAGCGGCGGATGCGAACCGTTGATCTCGACTCCGTAGAACGCATTCGCGCGTTCGAGCATCGAATGCAGCGTCGCCACGTCGCGCAAGCGTCGATAGGCGACGGTCGATGCGCCCCACAGCCAATCGATGTCATGCGTCCGCAGCTCGTTCGCCGCGGCGTTCTCATCGGGGAAGAATCGAATCACGACCCGTCGCAACCTCGGCTTGCCCAAAAAATACTCGTCGTTCGCGACGAGCTCGATCCGATCGCCGCGTTTCCAGCGCACGACTTTGAACGGTCCCGTCCCGATCGGCGCGGCATTGAAGCCCGCGGTATTCAGCGCGCCCGCGTTTTCGAACGCGTGCCTCGGGATGACGCCGCCCTGCGTCGTGAACTCGCGTACGAACGGAGCGCTCGCGTATTTGAGATGGACGATCGCCGTGAGTGAATCCGGCGTATCGATCCGCGCGATCTCTTCGTATCCGCTGCGCTGCGTGACGTTGTTACGCGAATTCATGTACGCGAGATAGGTGAATCGCACGTCCGCGCTCGTAAATGCGGCGCCGTCCTGCCAGCGAACCCCCGAACGCAGATGGTACGTGATCGTCCGTCCGTCGGCCGAGATTCCGCCGTTGCGCGAGGTCGGAACCTCACGCGCGAGTTTGGGTTCGAGGCTCCCGTCGACGCTCGTCGCGATCAGCGGATCGAAGATGAAGCGCGAGAAAAAGAGCTCGAGATACTGCGTTCGCAGCACCGGATCGAGCGTGTTCGGCATCGATGCGACGCCGACGCGCAAGACGCCCGGAACGGTCCACGGATGCATTCCTCGCGCGTCCGTCCCGTGCTCTCGCGAGCATGCCGCGAGCGCACCCGCGAGCACGAACGAGACGACGAAGCGAAGCGAGACGACCGACACGCGCATACGCGCACGTCCCGCGCGACGCACCGGTTGCCCTTCGGCTCCTTGGTTAGTAACGGGGACTTCTGGAAAACTGCTCCCGTAGCGCTCGAGAACCGAGGATGTCACGTGGATCGTCAGATTTCCATCAGTCCGAAATCGCTCTGGAGCGTTTTCGGGCTCGTCCTGTTACTCGCGTTGACGTCGCTGCTCTTCGCGCGGGCGAGCAACGAGCTCATCCTCGTCTTCAGCGCGATCGTCATCGGCGAAGGGATTCGGCCGCTGATCAAGGCGCTGCGTACGATCGGCGTGCCGCACGCGCTCGCGACCCTCGCCGTCATCGTCGCGATCGTCGCCGT
>CAZZUZ010000252.1:0-4655 GCA_964657315.1 Vulcanimicrobiota bacterium | reverse complement strand
GCGTGAGGGCTTCGCCGACGTTGGTCAGGATCGCGACGTCGGGTTTAACCGCGCGTGCGAGCGGCGCGATTTCGCCGTAATGACGGGCTCCGAACTCGACGACGACGTACTGCGCCTCGGGCGGCGCGCCGAGAAAGAGTTTCGCGACGCCGATCTCGTTGTTCTCGTTCGCGTGCGTGGCCACGACGTTCGCACGCGTCGCCGCCGCGAGAATCTGCGCGAGAAAGGCTTTGGTCGTCGTTTTGCCGGCGCTGCCGGTGATCGCCGCGACGCGCGCGTGGAGTTCGTCGCGCGCGACGCCTGCGAACGCGAGGTATGCGTGGGTCGTGTCGGGCACCACGAGCGCCGCAACGCCCATCGGCACGGCGCCTTCATCCGAGACCACGAGCGCGCCCGCGCCGCAGGCGAGCGCTTCGCGCACGAAGTCGTGACCGTCGAATTTCTCGCCACGCAATGCGACGAAAACGTCGCCGGGCTGGATCGAACGCGTGTCGGTCGAGAAACGCAGTCGTGCGGGAAGGCGTTCCGCGCGGACGACGAGCGCGCCGCTCGCGGCGATCGCATGCTGACGATCGATCGTCATGCGCCCTCACCGCCGCACGCCGCGAGTGCCGCACGAACTTCTTCGCGATCGTCGAAATGTTGCGTCGCGGACCCGACGATCTGATACGTCTCGTGGCCCTTGCCCGCGACGACGACGACGTCGCCCGGCCGCGACTGCGCGATCGCCGTGCGGATCGCCGCGCGGCGGTCGAGTTCGACCGTCACCCGCTCGCGCGATGCGATGCCGGACACGATCTCGTCGACGATCGTTTGCGGATCTTCCGAACGCGGATTGTCGTTCGTGACGATCGTGCGGTCCGCGAGCCGCGTCGCGATCTCCCCCATCAGCGGACGTTTGCCGCGATCGCGATCGCCGCCGCAGCCGAACACCGCGACGAGCGATCCGCGAGCCGTCTCGCGTGCGGCGCGCAAAACGGATTCGAGTGCGTCCGGCGTGTGCGCGTAATCGACGAGCACGTCGATGCCGCTCGCCGCGAAGTGTTCCATGCGGCCGGGAACGCTCTCGAAGGCCGCGAGGGCCCGTGACGAACTCTCGTCATCGCCGCCGAGCACGCGCGCGAGGGCGATCGCCGCGAGGGCGTTGGAAACGTTGAAGCGCCCGGGCAGCCGCAGCGCGAACGCGCGGCCGTCGAGCGTGAACGAACTTCCGTCGGCGCGCACGTCGACGTCGTGCGCGCGCAGATCGGCGGCGGGCGACGTGCCGTACGTCGCGACGTGCGTCCCCAAGCCCGCGAGTTCCGCGGCCCAGAGTTCGCCGTAACCGTCGTCGGCGTTGAGCACGGCCGCGTCCGCCCGATCGAAGAGCTTGCGTTTCGCGGCTGCGTACGCTTCGATGTCGCCGTGAAAATCGAGATGGTCGCGCGTGATGTTGGTGAGCGCACCGGCGGCGAAATCGACGTCCGCAACGCGATCGAGCGCGAGCGCGTGCGAACTCACCTCCATCGCGACCGCGGTCGCGCCGCCGTCGCGCATGCCTGCGAGTAGCGCCTGCAATTCGAGCGCGAGCGGCGTCGTATTCTCGAGCGCCCACTCTCGCTCGCCCAAACGCGCGCCGAGCGTTCCGATCGTGCCGCTGCGCACGCCCGCTTCGTTCAGCATTGCGGAGAGCATGTACGTGGTCGTCGTCTTCCCGTTGGTGCCGGTGACGCCCGCGACGCGCAGCGCCCGCGCGGGATACTCGTAAAACGCGCCGGCGAGCCGCGAGAGCGCGAGCCGCGTATCGGCAACCACCACCGTCGTCGCCGCGCCGCCGCAAGATCGATGATCGCGATCGACGACGACCGCAGCCGCACCGTTCTCGATCGCACGGGCCACGTAGTCGTGGCCGTCGACGTGCGTGCCGCGCAGCGCCACGAACACGAACCCGGGCTTTACGGCGCGCGAGTCGTGCGCGATGCCGGCGATCCGGCCCGCGGATTCGCCGGAGATACGCGCACCGTCGAGGGCGGCGACGAGCGAGGTGAGCGTGGGTGCGGCGGAACGAGTGGCCATCACGGCGTCTTCGCCGCTGTGGGCCGATGCTCCGAGCGGGGGAAGACGGGCAGCACGCCGGCGTGCTCCATCGCGATGCGCGCGATCTCGGCGAACGCCGGCGCCGCGACGACGCCGCCGTAGATCGCTCCGCGCGGTTTTGCGATCTTCACGAGGATGACGTAGCGCGGCTTTTCGGCCGGGATGAAGCCGATGAACGAGCCGACGTAATCTCCCGCGGAATAGTAGCCGTTTTCGGCGACTTGCGCCGTGCCGGTCTTGCCTGCGGTCGTATAGCCGGGCACTTCGGCCGCGCCTTTGCCCGTACCGTACAGAACGACGCTGCGCAGGAAGCGCCGCAGCGTCGCCGCGGTCTGCTCCGAGAAGTCGCGGTTGACGACGTCGCGCCCGAAGCGCCGGTCGACGCGGCCGTCGCCGTCGAGTTCTTCGGAAACGATGTGCGGGCGCAGCGACAAGCCGCCGTTGGCGATCGCACAGTAGAAGCGCGTGAGCGCCAGCGGCGTCACCGCGATGCCGTGACCGAACGCGATCGTCGGCAACGACGTCGCGCTCCATTCCGCGAGGGCCGGCACGATGCCGGGATTTTCGCCGGAGAGCCCGATGCCGGTTTCCTTGCCGAAGCCGAAGCGTTCGATCGCATCGTACATCGTACGGCGGCCGATGCGCAGACCGACTTCGGCCGCGCCGACGTTGTGCGATTTCTCGACGATCTCTTCGAGCGTCTCGGTACCCGAGCCGCCCATGAGCCCGTCCTCGGCGTTGTGGATCACGTGACCGCCGACTTCGAGCTGATCCTGAGCGGAAAAACGATCGGTCACGTCGACCTTGCCGCTGTCGAGCGCGGCGGCGGCGGTAACGAGTTTGAACGTCGAGCCCGGTTCGTAGGCGTCCTGCACCGCGCGGTCGCGACGCGAGTCGGGCGGTGCGTTGCCGTATGCGTGCAGATCGTAATCCGGCATGTTCGCGAGCGCGAGCACGTCGCCGTTCTGCGGATCCATCACGAGCGCCACGCCGCTCTGCGCGTGCCATTTCGCGACCGTCGCGCGCAGCACGCGTTCGACGTTGTATTGCAGATACGAATCGATCGTGAGCACGAGCGAGTGACCGGCTTTCGGTGCCACGACCGTGTGCGGCTGCGCGAACGGAATCGTCCGATCGAAGCGGTCGGTCTCGAGTTCCATCTTGCCCGGCGTGCCGCGCAAGACGGGGTCGAACGAATACTCGATGCCCTCGAGCCCGTTCTCGTCGAAGCCCGTGAAGCCGAGCACCGTAGAGAGAAAGCGGCCGTCGGGAATGAAACGGACGCCAGTCGATTCGCCGGTCACCTCGACGCCGGGAAGCGCGAGCGCTTCGATCTCACTCGCCTGATCGGCGCTGACTTTGTGCGCGATCTGCAAGTGCGGCACTTTGCTCGTGAGCGCGGCGAGGATGTCGGCTTCGCGCGTGCCGTGCAGGATAGCGGCGAGACGCTGCGCTTCGGTCGAAGGCTTCTTGACGTTTGCGGTCGTGACGTAGACGCTCTGCGAGGGCAGCGAACGCACGAGCACGTTGCGGTCGCGATCGAAGATCGTGCCGCGATGCGCGGGCACGTCGACGGCGTCGAGCCGCTGATCGAGCGCGATCGCTTTGAGCCGCGGACCGTCGTGAATCTGCACCATGTAGAGGCGGTACAGCAGAAAGCACGCGAGCGCGAACGAAACGTAGAACGCGATCTTCGCGCGTTTGGAACAAGCGGCCGCGAGTGCTTGCGCGGGGCGCTTCCGATAGCCCGAGGGGTAGGCTGCGTTCACCTCAGCCGGGCGAGCAGCGCGAGGCCGGCCGGAGCGGGTTTGGGCAGCGGCACCGGAACGCCGATCGCCGCGAACGTCTGCGACTCGTGCATGCCGAGTTGCGCCGCGATCTTCGCGAGCCGTTCGCGCGAACGCAGCCGGGCGATCTGATCGTCGAGTTTCTCGGTCTGCGCGACGAGCTTCGCGCGATCGGCTTCGGCGTGACTGAGTTCGAAATTCATGCGCTCGACGTTTCCGACCAAGCCCAGATACGTGACGACGACGAGCGTCATCGCCGCCACTACCGCGACGATGCGGGTCGTCACGACGTAGCGCAACCGGCTCGTACGCGCGCGGCGGCGTTCGGCGGCGTGACGCGCCGAACGGCTGCGACGCGGCGCGGGCGCGAGTTCTTCGGCGGGCAGCGGTTGCGCGATCATCCCGCGATCTCCGCTACGCGAAGCTTCGCACTGCGCGAACGCGGATTGCTCTCGCGTTCGGCATCGTCCGCTTCGAGGGGCTTTTTCGTGAGCGCGATGACGCGAGGGTCCGAGCGAAAACGCACTTTGACGATCCGATCTTCCAGAGAATGAAACGTGATGACGGCGATGCGGCCGCCGAGTTTGGTGCGCGAGATCGCACCGTCGAGGCCGCGCTCGAGCGCCCCGAGTTCGTCGTTGACCGCGATGCGCAGCGCTTGGAACGTACGCGTCGCGGGATGGATGCGTTCGCGTTTGCCCGGACGATGCACGACGCCCGAGATCAAGCGCGCGAAGTCGAGCGTCCGGTCCGGTAACCGGTTTTTGTCACGCGCCGCGACGATCGCGCGCG
>CAZZUZ010000251.1:0-4674 GCA_964657315.1 Vulcanimicrobiota bacterium | reverse complement strand
GCGTTCCGCTCAGATGCGCGGCGCGCGCGAATTCCGTATCGTCGCCGAGAAACTGATGTAGTCCGCTGACAATTTCTAGTCCGGAAGTGATGCCGTCGAGGATGCTCCGGCGCCAATCGGCAGGCAGCGCGCCGCCCGCCGGAGCGAGCCCGACGAGCAGCGACGTCGGCTGAAAGACGAGCGCATCTTCGAGGCTCGCGACGATCGGCACGTCGCTCGCGAGATAGGGCACGACGTCGCCCGCGCGTTTGCCTGCGAACGCGGGATCGATCACCGCGACCGTGCGATCGGCGGCGTACGCGATGACGCCGTGCGCGGTCTTCGCCGAGCGCGTCGCGAACGCCCCGGGCGCGAGGATCGCGTAGCGCCGCGCGCTCATGCGACCGCGTATGCGGCGAGCGGCTCGCGCTCGACGACGCCGAGCCCGGCCCCGTTCGGCAGCACGATTTTGCCATCGGCGTACGTTATGCCTGCGAAGGGGTCGGCTGCGGTGAGGAACGGCCCGTCGAGGTCGGCGTAATCGACGAGCGGCGAGAGATGCGCCGCCGCGGTCGAGAGGATCGCGCTCTCGACCATGCAGCCGAGCATGATCTTGAGGCCGAGCGCGCGCGCGGTGTGGATCATCTCGAGCGCGCCACGAATGCCGCCGCATTTGACGAGCTTGATGTTTATGCCGTCGACGCAGCCGCGCAGAGCGGCGAGATCGAAGACGTCTTTAGAATCTTCGTCGGTCACGATCGGCACGTCGCTGCGCTCGCGGATCCAGCGCAGACGTTCCGGCGTTCCGGCCGGAATCGGCTGTTCGCAAAACTCGATGTCGAGCTTCGCGAGCGTTGCGAGCTTTTCGACGGCTTCTTCCGGCGTCCACGCCTCGTTTGCGTCGACGCGCAGCGTGCCGGTGTAACGTGCGCGCATCGCTTCGACGACGTCCACGTCACCCGGGAACCCGAGTTTGACTTTGACGATCGGATGATGTGCGATGTGGTCCAGTCGCGCGAGCATGTCTTCGGCAGCCGCGATGCCGATCGTAAACGAGGTCGCGGGCGTGCGCGCGGGGTCGAGCCCGAAGAGCTGCCACAGCGGCCGTCCGACGAGCTTGCCGATGGCGTCGTGCAGCGCGACGTCGAGCGCGCAGCGAACGGCCGCCGGGCGTCCGGCGAGCAGCGCCTCGAGTGCGAACGGGTCGTCGCCGGGTATGGTGTGCTCGTTGAAATACGCAAGCACGCTCGCCACGCTCTCACCGTATCGTTCCGACGGCGCGCACTCGCCGAGGCCCGTCACGCCCGCCACATGTGCGCGCACGAGCGCCGTTCGTGCGGCCGACTGCGAGCCGCGGGCGATGGTAAACGTATGGACGAGCGGTAGGGCCAATTCGACAGCGTCGATGCGCACGAGGCCATCGTTGCCCGGCAATGGTTTGGCTTCCTCGCACGTGCCGAAACGGCGCGCGATACGATGAGCACGTCGATCGTCTGGCTGCGCCGCGATTTGCGGCTTGGCGACAACGTCGCCCTCGAGCGCGCCGCGCGTGAGAGCGAGCGCGTCGTCTGCGCGTTCGTGCTCGATCCCGAGCTCTTGCGCTCGGGCGAGTTCGGAGCGCCGATCGTTTCGTTCTTCTTCGACTCGCTCGCCGCGCTGCGCGAAAAACTGCGCGCACGCGATAGCGATCTCGCGCTGCTCGAAGGCGATTTTTCGAAAGAACTCGCGAAGCTCGCCAAACGCATCGACGCGTCGGGCGTCTACTTCAACGTCGACTACGAACCGGCGGCGCTCGACCGCGACGCGCGCGTGCGCGCCGCGCTCGAGAAACGGGGCCTCACGGTCTCGTCGTTCGTCGACCACGTCTATTTCGGCGCCGACGAAACGTTCAAAGACAACGGCGAGCCGTATACGGTATTCACGCCATTCAAGCGCAGATGGCTCGATCATCAGGCGCACGCCCCGCGGCCGCCTGCGGCGTCGGAGAGCGCGATCGAAACGAAGCTGCTCGGCAGAGCGGCGATCGGGCACACGCTCGAGATACCGCAACCCGAACGCTACGGATACGAAACGTCGGAGCGTTTCCCCAAAGGCGGCGAAGACCGCGGGCGAAAGATTCTGCGCGATTTCGCTCGCGAGCGTATCGGCGAGTATGCCGACGCGCGGAATTTTCCGGAGCTGCCCGGCACCTCGCATCTGTCGCCGCATCTGCGCGCGGGTACGATCGGCATCCGCACGTGCGTCCACGCGGCGCTCGACGCGCGCGCACGCGCACGCGGCAAACACGCGACTTCGATGGAAACGTGGCTCTCGGAGTTGATCTGGCGCGATTTCTACATGCAGATCCTCGCGAACTTTCCGCGCGTCGCGACGGGTCCGTTCGTCGAAGCCGCGCGCGCCCTGAAGTATCGACGTAGCGACAAAGACTTCCAAGCTTGGTGTGAGGGCCGCACGGGCTATCCCATCGTCGACGCCGCGATGATTCAGCTCAACACGTACGGCTGGATGCACAACCGTTTGCGCATGATCGTCGCGTCGTTTCTCTCGAAAGATTTACTCCTGGACTATCGGCTGGGCGAACGCTACTTCGCGCAGCATCTCGCCGACTACGATCTCGCCGCGAACAACGGCGGCTGGCAATGGGCGTCTTCGACCGGGACCGACGCCGCGCCGTATTTCCGCGTCTTCAATCCGACGCTGCAGAGCAAGAAGTTCGATCCCGACGGCACGTTCATCAAGTCGATGATTCCGGCTCTCGCGAAGCTGCCGCCCAAGGCGATACACGAACCATCGCTGCTCTCGCCGCTCGAAGCCGAAGCGCTCGGCTTCCGCTTGGGCCGCGACTATCCCGAGCCCATCGTCGACCACGGCGAAGCCCGCAAGCGAGCCCTCGCCGCCTTCGCCCCCGTCCTCGGCAAAAGAAAAGAAGCCTAACGGCCCCTTCGAGAAAGATCTCACGAGACGACGCTGATTTCGTTCGAATCGAGGCGCGCAACGATGAGTCGGACGAGATCAGTGACAGTTACCGCATTGCCGTCTGCGGACTCGGGTAGAAACCTGCCCTAGCAGGTGGGTGCGGCCCGGGCGCCAGGTTGAACTCGTGAGAACGAGCTGTCTGTCGTTACCGGAGCTTGTGCTCCCTTGGTCTTATCATTGGTCCTACACCATGAGTAGGTACGCGTGCGAACGCAGTAACCGTCGGCATTCATTATCGCAGGCCCGGTCAAGTCTTGACAACGTTTGCCGCTTCGTGTTCGAGAAATCGTGCGCGTTCCGCGCAGAAGCGTGCGAGCGCGGCGTGGTAGCCGGCGGATCGCGGCTCGCCGCTGTCGCTTTCGAGGACGACGAAGCCGCGGAAGCGAGCGAGCTTCGTGACGATCGCCGCAGCGTTCTCGCCCGTGAGCTTCGCACGTGCGATGACGCTCTCGGGCAAGAGGCCGCGCGCGTCGTCGTCGGTGAAGGCCAGCGGATCGAATGCGAAGCGCAGCCAGCTTCCGTCCACGTCGTAGGCGATGCGCCGCAGCGCCGCACCTTCGGCACACAGCGTCCCGGGAACGCTCGCGAGCGCGACTACGACGTTCGCTTTCTTCGCCGCGCGCGCACACGTCTTGGCGGCGTCGACGAAAACGTTCCAGGCGCTCGGGTCGTCGCTCGCGAGCGGTGCCGTGCCGATCGCGACGGGAGCACCGAGAGCGAGTGCCGTCGCGAACGTCGCTTCGTCGGGAAGATCGTGTGCGCGCGAGACCGCGGCGACCGTGAGGCCGAGGTCGGTCGCACTCTTTTTGATCTGCGCGAGATACTCGTCGTCGGTCCGCGGAAAATCCGCGACGTCGAGCACGATGCCGTCGACTTCGAGTTCGTTCGCGCAGACGTCGAGCCACTCGAGTTGCGTGAGCGCACCGCGTTCGAATGCGAACGCGAACGAGGCGCTGGTTACGGCTATCTTCATCGAGTGCCGTTGCTTCCCGGCGGTCTCGCCCGTCCCCGTTTCGCAAGACCGGTTAAGGCAGGCGTTAAAGCGGATGGTTCCAACGGTAGCGTAGACTGAAACGACGACCCCCTTTTGCACGGAGGCTTTCTTTGATCAAACGTTTGTTAAGCGCGAGCGCTCTGTTCGCGCTTCTCGCAGGTTGTTCCGGAACCGGCAGCAGTTCCGCCGTCGCCCCCGTCGGTGCGTCCGGCAACGGCGCGCATACCGACGCGATCTCGCCCGACGCGGCTTCGAACGCCGTGAGCAATCCCGGTTTCGAAACCGGATCGAACTCGCCATGGACCTCGTGCGGCAGCGTCGGCGGCCCGAAGCCGTCGACGGCTCAAGCCCACGCCGGCACGTACAGTAACCTCATCGGCACGACCTCGACGCCCGAAGTCAACGGCACGAAAGCGATCTGCCAAACCGTGACCGTTCCGGCGGGCGCGACGCTTTCGTTCTGGGTCTACGAAGGCACCGACGACACGATCAAATATGTCGATCAGGAAGCCGATATTCTCAGCACCAGCGGTTCGAGGCTCGTACAGCTGTATTCCGAAGCCAAATCGACCGGTGGCTGGGTGCAAAAAACGTTCGGCCTCGGTTCGTACGCAGGCCAAACGGTGCAACTGTACTTCGGCATCAAAGGGAACGGCTATGCGAGCGACTACGTCTACGAATACGTCGACGACGTTTCGCTGACGGGCTCCGGTGCGACCGCAACG
>CAZZUZ010000250.1:3498-4685 GCA_964657315.1 Vulcanimicrobiota bacterium | reverse complement strand
CCGGCACCTCGGGCATCGACTTGCCGGCAATCGCGCCGCCGTAGAAAGACACCGCCGCATCGACGAAAGGCAGCGTCGCCGCATAATACGCGATCGTGCCGCCGAAGCAGAAGCCCCAAACGCCGACCTTCGCGTCGCCGCTGAGCCGTCCCGAAAGATACGTCTCGGCGGCCTCCAAATCCGCCGTGATGTCCGGGATCGTCGTCTTGTCGCGAGCGTCGATGCCGGCCTTCATACCGGCTTCGTCGACTTCCGCAGTAAAATGCGGATCGACCCGATGGTAGACCGCCGGAACGATCGCGAGGTAGCCTTCGCCCGCGAGCAGATCGGCGACGTTCTTCATCGGCTGCGAAACGCCGAAGATCTCTTGGATGACGATGACGCCGGCGCGCGGCGTACCGGCCGGCTCGGCAACGTAAGCGGGCATCGTGCCGCCGGAATTGAGTTCGATCGTACTCGACATAGGACGGGCATCGGACGACGGCGTCCCGAGGACCTTCCACCTGCGCACATTCGTTCGCGGCAGAACCGTCTTTTCCGACAAGCCGCGCCGTAAAGTAGCTGCTCGCAGCCTGGAATCGTTAACGCCTAAACGTTTTCGCCTTTTTCTTCTTCTTCTGCCGGGCGACGGGCCAGAACGGGAGTCGTTTGAGAGCCGGCGGGCGGGCTGGGATGCGCCATCGGTGAGAACGTCAGGCCGAGCGGGTCTGTGGTGTCGGTCTGGATCGCCTTGGAGAGTCGCACGTCGAGCGACGTCGCGGGGCCCGCTCGGAAATATCCGGTGTAGCCCGACGTCGCCGTTGCGCCGGTGGTGTCGGCAGTACTATCCGCACCGGCGATGATCGGGCCGCCGCCGTTCGGAACGATGGACGGCGTCGCGACCGAGTCGGACGTCCGCGTCCCGCCTCCGCCGGCGCTTCGCGGCCGTAGGCGACGAGCCGCCGCCGCATGCCGTCAAGCCGGCGATGGCCGCGAGGAAGAGCGACAACGCAGCGTCGTCGGTGCGACCATCAGCGGTGCGGTGGTCGGCGTTGCCGTGGGTGACGGCGTCGCCATGGGAACGGCGGTCGGGGTTGCCGACGGCACCGGCGTCGCGGTTGCGGCGGGCGTGGGGCTCGCAGTCGGACTCGCAGCGACCGTCGGTGACGCCGTCGGCGTAGCGGCAGGCGAAGGCTTCGCCGTCGCGG
>CAZZUZ010000250.1:0-3488 GCA_964657315.1 Vulcanimicrobiota bacterium | reverse complement strand
AGGGCGCCAACTCGACTGCAGCCGACTGCGTCAGACCGACCACGGCGTGCTTGGTGGCCGCGTAGGTGGCCCCGCCCGGCGCGCCGTACTTCCCGGCGGTCGAGGCGACGGCTTCGCCGTCGCGGTGGCGACAGGCGTAGGACTCGCCGTCGGCGTCGCGGTCGAGCGCGATCGCCCAATGAGGCCGGCAACGGGCAGCCGTTATCGGAGTTGCTGCAGCCGGCCGCTGCAGCGGCGAGAGCGAGTGCGAACGTCATGAGACGACTCGTGCGATGACGTGCCAAGCGTTTTTACATTCGTCGGGTCCCCGAGTTCTTTCGCCCGAAAATGTGGGCACGAAGAACGCAGCCACCTTCATCACTCGAGGAGAATATCTCGTGCCCAACATCTCGCTCAAACGCACGGCGACCGCGAAGTGGACCGGAGACGTACCGCACGGTTCCGGCCAGCTCACGACTCAGAGCGGCGTGCTCGACGCCGGCTATTCGTTCGGTCGCCGCTTCGGGAACGACCCCGGCACCAATCCCGAAGAGCTGCTCGGCGCCGCGCACGCCGGCTGTTTCACTATGGCAATTTCTTATGCATTGACGCAAGCCGGTTTTCCTCCGTCGCACGTCGCTACGGTCGCATCGGTGCACGTCATCCAGGACGACGGCGGGTTCACGATCCCGCAGATCGATCTGACCGTCGAGGCCGACGTTCCGAAGATCGACGACGCGAAGTTTCAAGAAATCGCCGAAGGCGCCAAGAAGAACTGCCCGCTGAGCAAAGCGCTCGCCGCCGTGCCGGAGATCACGATGAAAGCGACGCTAAAGTCCTAAACGAAAAGGCCCGCTCGGATTTCGAGCGGGCCTTTCCTCATGGTGATGTTCGAACGCTTACGCGGTTGCCAGCGCCTTGCGATCGATGTCGAATTGGTCTTCGGTGAGCGCGAGCGTCGTCGCGCCGCCGTTGGTCACTTCGTAGCCGAGCGGACCCGTCTTCGGAAGCACGTGCTCCGCATAGAAGCGCGCCGTGGCGAGCTTGCCCGCGAGATACGAATCGTCGAGATTCTTCTCGGCGACGAGGGCCGACTTCGCAAGCATCCAACCGCCAGCGGTGTAGCCCCAGAGCATGAGGTAGGGAACCGCGCCTGCGAACATTCCCTTGACGTCGCCCTTGCCGCCGAGCGCCTTCATGCCTTCGCCGCCGATCCACTGCGACGCCGTCTGCAACGACTTCGCCGCATCCGCGAGGCGCGCGCCGATCGCCTTGACGTCATCGTTCGAAGACGCTTCGAGCTCCTTGATCGTCGCCTGGATCATGCCGATGACTTTCATGGCCGTCTTGCCGTTGTCTTTGAGGAACTTACGGCCCATCAAGTCGTTGGACTGAATGCCCGTGGTGCCTTCGTAGATCTGGCAGATGCGCACGTCGCGGTAATACTGCGCGGCCGGATATTCTTCGGTGAAGCCGACGCCGCCGAAGCACTGCATCGCATCCGAAACCAGCATCGTGGAGACTTCGGTCGACCAGGCTTTGACCAGCGGCGTAAAGAGCTCGACGAGGTTCTGCGCTTCGGCTTTCGCCGCAGCGTCGGGATTCGCGTGCGCGTTATCGAGTTGCGCGGCGGTGAAGAACGCGAGCGCGCGCATCGCTTCGATCTGGCTCTTCTGATTCATCAGCATACGGCGCACGTCCGGATGATCGATGATGCGGACCGGCGTCCATTCCTTGGCCGCGATATCCTTGGACTGCACGCGATCGCGCGCGTAATCCAGCGACGACTGATACGCACGATCGGCGATCGAATAGCCCTGTACGCCCACCGAGAAGCGCGCCGCGTTCATCATGATGAACATGTACTTGAGGCCCTGATTCTCTTCGCCGAGCAGGTAGCCGATCGCGCCGCCCTTCTCGCCATAGTTCATGGTGCACGTGGGCGAAGCGTGAATGCCCATCTTGTGCTCGATACCGGCGCAGACGACGTCGTTCGGCTCGGTCGTCGCGTTGCCGCTAGCGTCGAGCTTGAACTTCGGAACGACGAAGAGCGAGATGCCTTTGACACCTTCGGGCGCCGAAGGCGTACGGGCGAGAACCAAGTGAACGATGTTGCCGACCGGATAGTCGTGTTCGCCGTACGTAATGAAAATTTTCTGACCGGAGATCAAGTAGTGGTCGCCCTGCGGGACGGCCTTCGTACGAACCTGGGCGAGATCGCTGCCGGCCTGGGGCTCGGTGAGATCCATCGTGCCGGTCCATTCGCCGCTGACGAGTTTGGGAACGAACGTCTTCTTCTGTTCGTCGGTACCGACGAGCAGCAGCGCTTCGATCGCGCCCTGATTGAGCAGCGGGCCGTTGGAGAACGCCATGTTCGACGACTGCCACATCTCGAGCACTGCGGTGCTCAGCGTCATCGGAAGACCTTGGCCGCCGTACTCTTCCGGCATCGGGAGACCGATCCAGCCGGCGTCGGCAAACTTCTTGAAGGCATCCTTGAATCCGGCAGGCGTCGTGACCTTACCGTTGTCGAAATGTGCGCCTTCTTTGTCGCCCGTCTTGTTGAGCGGGTCGAGGACTTCGGCGGCAAACTCGTTGGCCTGTTCGAGGATCGCTTCAGCGAATTCGGCGGCCGATTCGTAACCCGGGAGCTTCGAAATAGATTCGATGTCGGCGATCTCCTTGAGATCGAACATCAGGTCGCGAAGCGGTGCTTGGTATGCGCTCATGCGTTCGTGTGAACTCCGTAACGGTGTCTGGAAAGTAGGTGGATGAGGGCCCTAGTAAGGGCTTCTTACATTTCGCGGTCTCGGGCAATTCTCCCCCGGGCCAAAGAACATTGAGCGGAAGTTTCCACCCTCCGCCGGGCCGGGTTCGCTAGTCGAAGCCGCCGACGGTCGTGCCGCCGTCGATAACGATCGTCTGCCCCGTGATGAAGGCGCCGGCGCGCGAAGCGAGCATGATCGCGACGCCCGAGATGTCGTCGACGACTCCCAGACGTCCGATCGGATATTGTTTGGTCACGAACTTTTCGGTAGCCGGATCGGCGTAGAGCGCTTTTGCGAAGTCGGTTTTTATGACCCCGGGCGCGAGCGAGTTGACGCGGATGTTCTTGGGCCCCCACTCGACCGCGAGGTTGCGCGCGAGTTGTGCGTCGGCGGCTTTGGAAAGTCCGTAGGCGCCGAGCGTGCGCGTGCCTTTGAGTCCCGCGATGCTCGAGACGATGATGATGCTCCCGCCGTCTTTCGCCTTCTCCAGATGCGGAAGCGCCATGTTACAGAGCCACACGTTCGAGCGCACGTTCGAATTCATGATCTTGTCGTAGGCTTCGTCCGGAATCTTGGCGAGCGGTCCGAAGTACGGGTTGACCGCCGCATTGCACACCAGTACGTCGATGCCGCCGAAACGCTCGGCGGTTCCGTCGACGAGTGCCTGCAGTTGCGCCTTCTCGCCGACGTTGCACGGCAGCGAGATCGCTTCGCCGCCGTCGCGCACGATCTCGTCGCGCA
>CAZZUZ010000249.1:296-4726 GCA_964657315.1 Vulcanimicrobiota bacterium | reverse complement strand
ATCCGACGACCGCGTCGACGCAGCGCAGGCCCGCGAGCACCGCGGCGCGGTCGGCGAAGGGCACGAGCGGACGTTCGGGGCCCTTGAGCGCGCGCACCGACTCGTCGGCGTTGAGCCCGAGGACGAGCGCGTCGCCCTGCTCGCGCGCCCAGGCGAGATACCCGACGTGACCCGCATGGAGCAGATCGAAGACGCCGTTGGTGAACGCGATCTTCTTGCCGTGCGAACGCAGATCGTCGCAGAACGCGACGGCCGCCTCGAGGTCGAGAACGGGTGCGGAAAAACTACGCGATTCCATCGTTGCCTACGAATTCGAGAATCTCTCGTGGCGAAGCCGTCGCGGTGCCGAGCTTCTCGACGACGGCGCCCGCCGCAAAATTCGCGAGCCGCACCGCTTCTTCGATAGAGGCGCTGGCGGAAAGCGCGAGCGTTAGGACGGCGACGACCGTGTCGCCCGCACCGCTGACGTCGAAGACCGTGCGCGCCACGGACGGAATGTGCAAACGTTTGCCATCCGTGCCGAAGAGCGCCATGCCGCGTTCGCCGCGCGTGATCACGACGTATTTCGCGTGGAGCTGCGCGAGCATCGCGGAGCCCGCGGCTTCGAGCGACGCGTCGTCCTTGATCGCGATTCCGGTCGCGCCCGCGGCCTCGGCGACGTTGGGCGCGACGCACGTGACGCCCGCGAAAAGCGCGATGTTCTTGGGCTTGGGATCGGCGATGACCATCGGCGCCGCCCCGGCGGCTTCGACCAGCTCGCGCGAGAGCAGACCCTTGGCATAATCGGAGAGCACGACGGCATCGCACTCCGCCGCGAGCTTCGCGACGAGCGCGCGGGCCCGCGCGTGATCGATCGCGCCGAGCGCTTCCGATGATTCCCAATCGGCCCGTACGACTTGCTGATTGTGCGCGACGATGCGCGTCTTGCGCGTCGTGGGGCGGTCGTTCGCGACGATGACGCCGCGACGGTCGACGTCGATCGCGTCGAGCAAATCGAGCACGCGACGGCCTTCCGCGTCGTCGCCGACACTCGCGGCGAACGAGACCTTCGCTCCGATCGCGACGAGATTGTTCGCGACGTTGCCGGCACCGCCGAGCGTGAACGAGTGATCGTGAACGGCGACGACGGGGACCGGCGCTTCGGGTGAGATGCGCGACACGCGACCCCACACCCACTCGTCGACCATGACGTCGCCCACGACCAGGACGCGCTTGCCGCGCATGCGTTCGAAGAGCGCGCGCGCGGAATCGAGGGCGAGCGCGCTCACGTCGTCGCACTCGCGACGTAATCGAGAAAGAAGCGCACGCCTTCGCGAAACGAGCGCGCCGCGAAGAGCGGCCTCGGACCGTCATAGTACGGCTGCGCGTTGACGAGAATGCCGGGCACGCCGAGATTTACCGCCAGAGCGATGTCCGAACCGCGATCGCCGAAAACGACGCTGTGCGCGAGGTCGAGATCGTGTTCGCCGACGGCCTGCATAGCGAGACCGGTCTCGGGTTTGCGGCAAGTGCAGTCGCGCAGATGCGCGCAGTAGTAGTACGCATCGACCGTCGCGTCGCTCGTCGCGAGCTGTTTGCTCAGCTCTCGGTGCACGTCGATCACGTCGGGTTCGCCGAACATGCCGCGCGCCACGCCGGACTGATTGGTGACGACGATGCGCGCGAAGCCCGCGTTCGCGAGTTCGATCAGGCCTTCGGGCACGCCCTCGAGCACACGAACCCGCTTGGGATCGCCGATGTAGCCCGAGTCTTCCATCAGCGTCCCGTCGCGGTCCAAGAACGCCGCGGGCCGCAGCGTCATCGCAGCGGCGAACGGGTCATGCGAACAGCGCCTGTTCCACGAGTTCGCAAACGATGTGACCCATCGTGATGTGGACTTCTTGAACGAGCGCCGCGATGCCGTCGGGACCGATGAGGTTGATATCGGCAACTTCGGAGACTTTGCCGCCGCCGTTTCCGGTAAACGCGATCGTCGTCGCGCCCATGCGATTGCCGGCTTCGAGCGCGAGCACGATGTTTTTGCTATTGCCGCTCGTCGTGAGGCCGACGACGACGTCCCCCGGCACCGCGTGCGCTTCGACTTGGCGCGCGAAGACGACGTCGAACCCGAAGTCGTTTCCGATCGCGGTCACGGCCGACGGATTGACCGCGAGCGATTCCGAGGGGAGCGCGCGGCGATCGATGAGGAAGCGGCCCGAGAATTCCGCGGCGAGATGTTGCGCATCGGCGGCGCTACCGCCGTTTCCGCACCAGAGCACTTTGCGGCCCGCGCTGAACGCTGCGATCAGCGTACGGGCGATGCGGTCGACGACGGCTTCGTAGCGATCGGGATCGAGCAGGCCGCGCCGGTCGTCGAGGCATTCGCGGAACGTCCGACGCACGCGGACGTCGCCGTCCGCTAGGGATCGATCCAAAACATCTCCTCGTTCAGCGAAACGAGCGCGCCGTTTTCGGGCAGGATACGCCGAACGATGCCCGCGTGATCGCTCGTGATCTCGTTCATCAACTTCATCGCTTCGAGTATACAGAGGACCTGACCCACCTCGACCCGATCGCCGATTTCGACGAACGGATCCGAACTCGGCGAAGGCGCGCGATAGAACACGCCGATGATCGGGGCGGTGACCTTCTTGGCATTGGCCGCGGCTTGCGGTGCGGCGGGCGCGGCGACGGCTGCGGGCATAGCCGGGGCCGCGGCTGCGGGTTCGGCCGGCATCGCGTACGCCGCTTGCGGCGCCGGCGCCACTTCCGGACGCGCGACGAGTTCGAAGGTCGCCCCCCCGGCACGCACGGTCAATGCATCGAGATCGTGCTCACGAACGATTGCGAGCATCGCATCCATCGCCTCGCGTTCGGTCATTTAAGCGGCCTCCGTTGCGGCGCTCGGAAGCGTCGCGTACCAAGTGAGAATGTCGCGGGCGATCGCGTGCGGATCGCCTTCGAAGCTGCGCGTCTCTTGTTCGCGCGTCGCGAGATCGCGCGCGACGATCGTGCGCGCCGCGAGTTCGTCGTCGCCGATGACCAGCGCCGCACGCGCGTTGACGCGGTCCGCGCGCCTGAAGTGCGTCGCGAGTTTGGCATTGCCGTAGTCGATCGTGATCGGCAGTTCGCCGCTCGCGCGCCGCAGCGCCGCGACCAGCGGCACGGCGGCGCTGCGGGCTGGATCGCCCATCGCCACGATCGCGATACCGTCGCGTGGCGCGCCCGCATCGCCGGCACGTTTGGCGAGGATCATCGTGAAACGTTCGATGCCCATCGCGAATCCGACGGCGGGCGTCGCCGGACCGCCGAGCGTCTCGACGAGGCCGTCGTAGCGGCCGCCGGCGCAGACCGTCGACTGCGCGCCGAGATCGCTCGAGATGAATTCGAAGACGGTGCGCGTGTAGTAATCCAAACCGCGCACGATGCGCGGGTCGACGACGTACTTCACCCCCGTAGCATCGAGCAGTTCGCGAACGCGCGCGAAGTGTGCGGCGCACGCGTCGCACAGCGTATCGAGCACCGTCGGCGCGCTCTCGACGAGCGGCCGATCGGCTTCCGACTTGCTGTCGAGGATGCGCAGCGGATTGCGGTCGAGCCGGCGCTGCGAATCTTCGGAGAGCGTTTCGCGATGCGGCGCGAAATGCGCGAAGAGTGCATCGCGATAGCGCGGACGGCACGTCGCATCGCCGATGCTGTTGATCGTGACCGGCACGTCGAGGCCGTGTTCGCGCAACACCTCATACGCGAGGCCGATCACTTCGGCATCGGCCTCGGGGCCCGCAAAGCCGAAACACTCGACGCCGAATTGATGCGCCTGACGCATGCGGCCCTTCTGCGGCCGCTCGTACCGGAAGATCGGGCCGACGTACGAGAAGCGCTGCGGACCCACGGCGAGCAGATTGTGCTCGAGCACCGCACGCACGACGGGCGCGGTGAATTCCGGACGCAGCGTGAGCGAACGGTCGCCCTTGTCCTGGAACGTGTACATTTCTTTTTCGACGATGTCGGTCGTCTCGCCGACGCCGCGCACGAAGAGCTCCGTCGATTCGAAGATCGGCGTGCGAATCTCGCCGTACCCGAACCGGCGTGCGACGGCGCGGGCGCGCGCTTCGAACGCGAGCCATACCGAACTTTCGGGCGGATAGAGATCGGCGGTCCCACGAGGAGCCGCAAGCTTTTGCATAAGCCGCTAAATTGGGCTGAGGGGCCCGCGGAGTCCCCCTATTGCTCGACTCTTACGGAGTCGAGCGGACTCGATGCCGGTTACGTCACCGGACCCGGCCGCGGTTCGAGGAGCTCGACTTCGATGCCGGGTTCGCGCGGAATCGCCGCTGCGCGCGCGAACGAAGCGGGCTTGACGCAGACGATGCTCGACGCGATAGGCGGGCGTGTTCGCACGCTTTCCGCTCACCGCCGTCTGCGGGATTGCGGCCGTCCTCGGCGTAGCG
>CAZZUZ010000249.1:0-286 GCA_964657315.1 Vulcanimicrobiota bacterium | reverse complement strand
CGAGATGCGGTCCGACGAAGCCTGACGCGCCGGTGACCGCGACCAGCACGCGCGGCTCAAGCCGTCGCGGGGTTCGACGGCGCGGCGTCCTCGGCGTAGCGGCCGGCCGGCACGACGCCGTCGGCCGGGCATTCGCCGCAGCCGCCGGCTCGGCTTACGAAGCCGCTCCGTTCGTGCTCTTCGCGACGCTGCTGGGCGATTCGACCGCCTCGGTCGGGCGCGCCCGGAGCATCTTCGCGTTCGTCGATCTCGGCGGCTGCGGCTGCGCTCGGAGCCGGGTTCCGGG
>CAZZUZ010000248.1:2133-4732 GCA_964657315.1 Vulcanimicrobiota bacterium | reverse complement strand
GCACGCCGCCGGCGGCCGTCAGTGGTGCAAGAACATTCCGATCGCGACGATGACGAGCGCGACGAGCGCGAGGTTCGTCATCCAGAGGATGCCCGAATGCCGCCGCCGCGGTCGTACGGATGCGCGCGGATCCGGCCCGCGCGTCGAGACGGCGCGATGCGTCTCGGTCGCGGTCTTCACGAGCGCCGCATAGCGGTGCGCAGGGCGACGGCGACGCGCACCGAGTTCGTCTTCGGTCGGGACCGAAGCGAACGTTTCGCGCGGGGCACGTCGTAGCCGAACGTCGTCGCTCATCCCCGCATCTTACGCGATTCGCGCTTGCGTTGCTATCCCAAATTCCAGCGCATCGGACGCTCAGACCGGATCGAACGCGCGCTCGTGGATCATCCGCTCGCTCTGTTCGCGAGCGCGACGGAGCGTCTCCGCCGTCCCGATCTCGGTCCCCGCGGCGACGAGCTTCTCGAGTTCCTCGTCGAAGAATCGCGTGACGTCGGCGGTCGCGTGCATCCCGTGGTCGATGCGTTGCGCGATCATCAAACGGTAGATCCGGTCGGTCGCGAGATCTTCCATGTAGCCGTCGAGCAGGACGGCGCCCTTCCCGTTGATGTAGCCGTTGCGATAGCGGATCACCGTGCGCACGGCGGCGCGCGTGCCGACTTCGCTGCGCGTTCCGACGCCCGTCACGCTCGGTCGCATATCGGGATGCGCGTCGAAATCGGCGACGAAGGAGTCGAGCTGATTCGGTTCGGGAAATTGCGCGACCGCGATCTCGTTCTGGTCGGGATGACCCGTCCACGCACCGTCCATCTTGCAGTTCGCTTCGTTCTTCTTGTCCTGCGCGAGCGACGTCAACGCACGCTCGTTGAGTTCGGCGTTCTCGCGGCTCGGAAAAAGCGCCGTCATCCCGCCGATCGCGAGGAAGCCGTGCTTGGGCGCGATCTGCGGGATGAGCGTCCGCAGATTCTGGAAGAACGGCACGTCGTGCGGGATCGTGTTACGGTCGGGCAAGACCCACGCCGGATCGTCGAGATTGAAGTGGATCAAGCTCGCCATGTAATCCCAGCGGCCGAGGTTGAGACCGATGAGGTGATCGCGCAGATTGTACGCGAACTCCTCGAGCTGGAACGCGAGCGGATGCGATTCGACGAGCGCCATGCACTTGATGTAGTCTTTCGGTTTGCCCTTGTATTCCGCGAGCGTGCCGAAGACGTCGCCCCACCACAGCGCCTCTTCGGCGCTCTCCGACTTCGGGATGTAGATCGCGAGCGGATGCTTCAGTCGTGAAAGATCGAGTTGGTAGACGAGTAACGCGAGATCGAAGAGCGACGCCGACGTCGTCTCGTCGGGGTAGATCCCGGCTTGCGAGAGATGGAGCCCGCGGACGCGCGTGAACTGCACGGTCGTCGACGGCTTGATCGCGACGGTGCCGCCGCGTTTTCTGTCTTCGTAGGAGAGTTCGCCGTAGAGCGACGCGATGACGTTGCCCATACCGTCCAGGAGTTGGTCCCAGCCGTTGGCCATCGAATCTTCGAGATCGAGCATCACGCCCGGCGCGCCGGAGTTGAGCATCTTCACGACGAGCTCGCGATCGTCCGAAGGCCCCGTCATCTGGTTGCGCTGGTCGATGACGAACTGCGGGAGATCGACCCGCCACGGCTGCGTCGTCGCTTCGGAAGGGGGGCCGTAGGTCGGGCGAACGCCGGCGAGCGAGTTCGCGAGCACCGAACGTCGTTTCGCCGCGAGTTCGCGTTGGCGCGGGGCGAACCGCTCGTGGAGCGGACGGTAGAACGCGGCGAAGCCCGATGGGAGATCGCGCTCGATCGAAAAGTCGGCCGGTGCGGTATTCATCCGAGGTGACGCGCTCGACGCGAGACTCAAAATCGCTCCAGTACGGGAAAGGTCCGGTGCGTCGTGCGTTCGGCGGACCGGACGTCGATCTTTTCTCGACTTTTGACGGAACCGCAGTCGTTGGGGATGCGGCGGCGAAACACGTTTCGCGGCCTGCGCCCGTAGCTCAACCGGATAGAGCGAGGGACTCCTAAGCCCTAGGTTGGCGGTTCGATTCCGTCCGGGCGCACGACCGCCACATCGCCGGCACCGCTCACGCGTCGAGTTCCGCCGACGAGACGACCGCGTCGCCGTCGCGATCGAACGTGACCTCGAAAGCGATCGGGCGACAACACACGGGGCAATCCTCGACGTACCGTTGCCGGCGGCCGCCGCTCGGGTCGACCGCCACGTAATTCGTCTCGAAGCAGGCCGGGCACGCGTAGGCGGCGTCGCTTTCGAGCGGCATGGCGGCTATCCGCCGCTGAGGTCGACAATCATCTCCGTGACGAACGCGACCGCGAATCCCGTGGCGACCATCGACGTCGCCGTAATCGAGACGCCCGTCTTTTTCAAGACCGACCAGAGTTCGCCGATCACGAACACGAGCGCGCCGATCGCGATCGCGAGGAAGAACACCGAAAGCGTCGGCGACGAGAATTGAAAGCCGACCATCGTGCCGAGGAACGTCGGGCCGCCCGCGACGATCCCAGCGAGCCCGATCTGTTTCCACGACGGGACGACCTTGCCGGCGAGCGGCGCCGCGACGCCG
>CAZZUZ010000248.1:0-2123 GCA_964657315.1 Vulcanimicrobiota bacterium | reverse complement strand
CACGAGACCTGCCGCGACCGCGGTCGCGCCCGCCGCCGCCGACGCGCCGATCGCGAGACCTTCGGCGAAGTTGTGCGCGCCGATGCCGATCGCGATCACCGCGGCGAGGACGAGCGGTTTGTCGGAGATCGATTGCGCCGTCCGCTTGACGACCGACGTCGAGAGCGCGCCGAGCCCGACGAGCCCGATGACGAGCCCGCCCGCGAGCGACGCGACGAGCCCGAACGGGAACGGGCCGAGATGTTGATGCCAGGTGGCGATCGCGCGATTGGTCGGGATGATGGCGTTCATCGCGATCTCGATGACGAGATAGACGAGGATCCCGATCGCGAGCGCGTTGAGCAAGCCGATCGTCGACGGTTTCAACTTCTTCGCGCGCGCGATCGGGAGGCCGAGGAAGATCGTCAGTCCGGCGAACGCCCCGAGCGCCGTCGTCGCGCCGAAGGACATCTTCCCGGCTTGCGGAGCGGGCGCGCCGTTGGCGACCGTGTCGTTCGCCGACATCGTCTTCATCATCGTGTCGTACATCGCCGTCGTTTTGTTCGGCGTGCCGAGATAGTGGATCGCCGTGACGAGTCCGGCGGGCATGCCCGCATCGTCCTCGACGTGATCGAGCACGTGACAGTGGATCATCCACGTACCGGGTTGCGCGTTCGCCAAGATCGTCGTGTCGACGCGCTGCCCCGGCCCGAGCATGATCGTGTCTTCGATGTCTTTCGTCGTTAGCGGTTGCGCGTCGCGCGCGATGACGGTCATGTCGTGACCGTGCGTGTGCATGGTGTGAAAATTCTCGGCGGAGATGTTGATCCAGCGGACGCGGATCTTCTCGCCGCGTCGCACGTCGAGCGCGCGCGTCGCGGGGTACTCCTTGCCGTTGAGCGTGAATTCGCTCTCGCCCGTATTATTGACGTACCACGCCGAGATGATCTCGAGGTAGTCGCGCGCGGTCACCTCTTCGGGTCGCGGGTGCGTCGGCTTCACGATGATCGCACCGTAGAGACCGGCGTCGAGGACCGCTTTGCGATCGTGCGTGTGGTAGATGAACGTCCCGGATTGGTTCGCCGTGAAAGCGTATGCGAACGACCCGTGCGGCGGGACCATCATCTGCGAGGATCCGGGGACGCCGTCCATGTCGGCGGGCGCGTCGTGGATGCCGTGGAGGTGGATCGTGTCCGGAATGTCGAGGTCGTTGCGATAATCGATGACGACGCGATCGCCCTGATCGACGACGAGCGTGGGTCCGGGAACGACGCCGTTATAGGTTTTCGCCATCACGGTGAGTCCGGGTTTGAGCGTCCACGGTGCGGCCCGCGCGACGAGATGGAACGTCTTCGTCTTTCCGCTCACGTCGGGGATCGCCTGATACGTCCCGTCGGCGCGTAGGGCGAGGCGCGATTCGCCGGGGGCGGGCGTCGCTTTCGGGATCGCACCCGTCAGCGGTTGCATACCGGCGGGCGGAGCGCCGGCCGCTTGCGGCGCGCCTTCGTCGGCGTCGGCGCGTGCGACCGCCCCGAGACTCGCCGCGACGGCGAGGGTGAGGAGCGAGCGAGTCAGGAGTCGAGCGAGAGAGAACACGGCACTCCATGTGTCCAGAATTTAGGAAGACCTAACGGTGGGCTTCGCGACGCCTCACGCGTTTACTTCCTCGCGACCCCGTGATATACTGACGCCGTAAACGGGCTGCGCGTCCGTTTTCTTTATGTCCCGCAGCCCGGAGTTTTTAGGAACGCAAACATGGCGAAAAAAGAGAACCGCGTGATGGTCGTCCTCGCGTGCCAAGAGTGCAAGCGCCGCAACTACAACACGCAGAAGAACAAGCAGAACAACACCGAGCGCCTCGAGCTCTCCAAGTACTGCCGTTTCTGCCGCCGAGCCCGCGCCCACCGCGAGACAAAGTAGCCCGGGCCGGGTACGCTTCCCCTCACCGGTCGAAACCCGTTTGGGAAGCGAGCCCGCAGGCGATGCGTCGGCCGGCACTCGCCGAGCCGATGCCGAAAACCGATCAGCAGAGACGCGGCCGAGCCCGTCTCGAGGAAGCCACGATGGACGTTCGAGATGGGGCTGTGGCAAGGCGCCGGGCGGCGAAGTGTGCGCACGCACATGAGCCGTCCGGCAACGACGCC
>CAZZUZ010000247.1:0-4737 GCA_964657315.1 Vulcanimicrobiota bacterium | reverse complement strand
AAAGACCGCTCCCAAGCCGACCGCTAAAAAGAACAAAATCGCGAAGAAAGCGGCGCCAAAGAAGAAGGCGACGTCGAAGACCGCTTCGTCGAAAAAGGCACCGGCAAAAAACGCGGCTGCGAAAAAGGCGACTGCGAAGAAGGCTCCCGCAAAGAAGAATCCGCCGAAGACGGTCAAGCGCAGCGCCGCCAAACGCGCCCCCGTCAAGAAATCGCCGGCGAAGAAGCCGGCACGCCGCCGCTAGGAGATCGAGCAGTGCGTCAATCAATCGGGCGTCGTATCGCGTGCATCCTCGCGTGCGCGGTTCTCGGAGCGTGCACGAAGGTCGGCACGGCCGGCTCCGGAAGCGGAGACGGACCGAGCGCCGGCCGTCATCCGTGGACGGTCGCCGGACACATGCGCATCGGCATTCAGAATTCGCCCAACACGCTCGACCCGATCCTCTCGGCGAACACGACCGAGGCGATGATCGATCGCTTCATCTTCGATCCGCTGGTCTCCGTAGACGGTACGGGCAAGAACGACGTTCCCGTACTCGCCGCCGTCGTCCCGACGCTCGCCAACGGCGGCATCAGTAAAGACGGACTGACCATTACCTACCACCTGCGCACCAACGTCAAGTGGCACGACGGCGTCCCGTTCACGAGCAAGGACGTGAAGTTCACGTGGCGCGCGGTCATGAGCAACAAGAACAACGTCGTCACGCGCACGGGATACGAACTCGTCGAGTCGATGGATACCCCCGACGACCGTACGGTCGTCATGCACATGAAGAAGGCATTCTCACCCGCCGTCGACACGATCTTCGCCGAGAGCGACAGCCCGTATTACGTCATGCCGGCCCATCTGCTCGCGGGCCTCGACAACATCAACCAAATCGACTTCAACTCGGCGCCGATCGGTACGGGCCCGTTCAAGTTCGAAAAGTGGATCCGCGGCGACCACATCGACCTTGTGGCCAATAAAGACTACTTCCTGGGCCGGCCGAAGATCGAGCGCATCACGCTCAAAGTCATCTCCGATGAAAATACGGAAGTGAACCAGCTGCGCACGCACGATCTCGATTGGCAATTCGAGGCGTCGCCCGACCTCTACAGCACGCTCAAGACCGTCCCCGACATCAACCTCGTGCTGCAGGACCGGAACGAATTCGAGCGTTTCGAGATGAACACGACGCATCCGCCGCTCGACGACGTGCGGGTGCGTCAGGCGATCTCGTACGGCATCGACCGCGCGAAGCTCGTCGGCTCGCTCACGGGCGGTTCGGCGACCCCGGGCGACCAGGACTTGCCCCCGTTCATGTGGGCGCACAGCGCGAACGTGACGCGCTACGTCCCCGACCCCGTCAAGGCCAAGGCGCTGCTGACAGAGGCCGGCTACGCGCCGGGTCCCGACGGCATCCTCGTCAAGGGCGGCAAGAAACTCGAACTCGTGCTCGTGACCAATTCCACCAATGCCACGCGCCGCAGCGGCGTCGTACAGATCCAAGCGATGCTGCGCAACGTCGGCATCCTCGTCGACGTCAAGACCTATCAGGGCGCGCTGCTGTTCGCGACCAAAGGTCAGGGCGGCATCCTGCAAAACGGCAAGTACGACATGTCATGGACGGGCTGGGTCTCCGGGCTCGACCCCGATAATTCGTCGCTCTACACGTGCGGCGCGCGACCGCCCAACGGCAACAACACGTCGTCCTACTGCAATCCCGACATGGATTCGGCGCAAACCGACGCGCTCAAAAACTTCGATCGCCCGACGCGCAAGAAAGCCTACGACCGCATCGAATCGATCTTGACCCGGGACATCCCGGTCATTCCGATCTGGTGGCCACGGCAGATTCAGCCCGTCAATCCCGATCTCAAGAACTTCACGCCAAATCCGGTGACGGCAGACTGGAACGCCTATCAGTGGGATATCTAGAACCCGAAAGCTCGCGCCTGGGCCGCGTGCCCGAACTCAAGTGGCTCAAGCAGACGATTATGGAGAAGGCGCTCACGCGTGGCGATTATTTGCTCGCCGGCGGCGTGCGCAGCGACTACTACATCGATAAGTTCCGCCTCTTCAGCGATCCCGACATCCTGCGCCGCATCGCGCGGATGTTCGCACCCATCGTCGCCGAGACGAACCCGCACCTCATCGGCGGCACGGAACTCGGCGGCGTGATCCTGGCGACGGCCGTATCGCAGATGGCGAACGTGCCGATGCTCGTCGTGCGCAAAGCGCCCAAAGCCTACGGTGCGTTCGCGAACGAATTCGTCGAGGGGCCGTACACGGAAGGCCAGCGCGTGCTGCTGCTCGAGGACGTCGTCAGTCACGGCCGCGAGGTCATGGCGGCCAAGGCGCGACTCGAAGAGCTCAACCTCAAAGTCGACGTCTACGCGGTGATCAACCGCGGCCTCGCGCCGATCAAGTCGCTCATCTCGTTCTCGCTGCCGCGCGGCGAGGCCAAAACCGATAACTAGAAGTCGCTAAAGACGATACGCTCCGCGTCGTCCACGACGCGGACGTTGCCGTCGAACGCTCCCGCCGCTTCGCGCACCATGCTTTCGACGTCGGCCGAATGCGGGTAGTGCGAGAGCAGCAGCGTCCGCGCGCCGGCATCGCGCGCGAGCGCTCCGGCCTCGCGTGAGGAGAGATGCCCGCGCGGCTGCGACGCCTCTTCTTCTTCGGGCGAGAGCGTGGCCTCGCAGAGCAAGATTTTCGCGCCGCGGGCGAAGGCGGCGACGTCGTCGCTCGGGCCGGTGTCGGCCGAATAGACGAACGTCGTGCCGGCGAACGAGAAGCGCATCGCATAGCACGCGATGTAGTGTTTCGTCTCGACGAAAGCGACGGACGCATCGCCGATCTCGAGCGTGGCCGCCGGGTCGTATTCGGCGACCGAGTAGACATCGTCGAGAAAGGCGCCCGCTTCGCCCGCGAAGGGTTCCACGACGCCGCGCAAGATGCGTGCGCCGCCGGGCGGCAGATAGAGCGCGATCCGGCGGCCGTTCGAGCGCGCTCCATAGCGCAGTGCGTAACGCAGCACGATGAGATCGATGAAGTGATCCGCGTGCATGTGACTGATGACGATCGCGTCGACGTCTTCGGGCTTGCGGAACCGGATGAGGTTCGCGAACGCGCCCGTCCCCATGTCGACGACGATCGCCGTCTTTCCGGTTTCCAGCAGGTACGAACTCGAGGCCCGCGCGGGCCGCGGAATCGAACAGCTCGACCCGAGAATCGTGAGCGCCGGCGTTAGAGTTTCGACAGCACGTCCTCGGCGTGGCCGTCCACGCTCACCTTCGGCCAAACGTGCACGAGTTTTCGCTCGCCGTCGAAGAGAAAGGTCGAACGCTGCACGCCCATGCTCTTCTTGCCGTACATGTTTTTCTCGACGATGACGCCGAAGGCATCGCACAGTGCCGAATCGACGTCCGCGAGCAGGGCGAACGGGATCTCGTACTTCGTTTTGAACTTCACGTGAGACGCGACCGAATCGCGGCTCACGCCGACGATCGTCGCGTTCTTGCTCTCGAACTCTTCGAAGAGGTCACGAAATTGCGTCGCTTCGTTGGTGCAGCCCGGCGTATCGTCCTTGGGGTAGAAATACACCACGAGATGTTTTCCCGTCAGATCGGTCGTGGTGATCTCGGTGCCGGAATCGTCGGCAAGCGTGATCGCCGGCATCGCTGCGCCGGTTTGCAGCATACGAATTTGCCTTTCGTCGAGCATTGCGAACGGAGTCCGATCGCTTGAATACGAGCGATACGTCGGATCACGCTCGGGTGCCTCCGGCACATCCGCTCGCGTTACGGCTCGTAAGCGATTTGTGCGCGGACGCCGGCGCTTCGCGCGTTCTCTTGCTCGGCATCGGGAGCGGCAGAAATCTGGCACCGCTGGCCGCAGCGGGCTTCGGCATCGACGTTCTCGAGGAAGATCCGCAACGCGCGCGCGATGCGGCGATTCGCTTCGCCGCGACACCGCGTACGCGCGTCTCGCGCGGTTCGTACGCGGGTCCGTACGCGTTCGCCGGCGGTTACGCCGCCGCGATCTCGACGCACGCCCTCCTGCACGGCAGCGTGGCGGGCGTCGAGCGCGCCGTCGCGGCGATCGCCAACCGCCTCGCTCCGCGCGGCGGCCTGTACGCGACGTTCGGTTCGACGCGCGATCCGCGTTACGAAGCGGGAGTGCCGCTCGCCGCATTCGTCAGCGCGCCGCGCGACGGCGACGAGCGTGGCGTAGCACACGTTTACTACGACGGAGCGCGCTTGCGCTCGCTCTTGGAGGCCTTCGAGATCGAATCGCTCGAGGAGCTGCCGGCGGCCGAGACCGCGGGCCGTTGGGCGCACGACGTGGCCTCCGCGAAAACGATGGTCCATTGGTTCGTGCGCGCGCGGAAGCGCTGATGGTTGCGGCTCCGAAACGCTAGCAGAGAATAGCTACATCGTCAGGACGACGCGGAAGCGCGCCGAACCGTCCATCATCCGGTCGTATCCTTGCTGCGCGCGTTCGAACGGCATCGTCTCGATCATCGCTCGGACGCCGGTGAGCACGCAGAAGTTCATCGTTTCCTCCGAGTCGACGCACGTGCCCGACGGCCAAGCCCGCATGCCCTGACGCTTACCGACCATGAGCGCGCTATTGAGCTCGAGCGGTTCGTCTGCGACGCCGAGCACGACGAGCGTTCCGTCCACGCCGAGGCCCGGGACCGTCGCCGCCATCGCTTGGGCGTTGGTCGCGGTGGAGAGCACGACGCGCGCG
>CAZZUZ010000246.1:0-4771 GCA_964657315.1 Vulcanimicrobiota bacterium | reverse complement strand
CTCCGTAATCTTTCCCTGGCCGGCGACGCCGTTACAGATTACGATCATGCCGTTGATCGCGACGGTTCTCCGAGTAGATAGCAACGCTCGCGGACCGGAATGTTGCCGAAATGTTTCCGGATGGTGCGGGGTAGGCTCGGGCTGCCTGCGCGCGAATGAGCGCGCTCCGTGCGATCGCCTTCGTCGACGGCCCGCCCGGACGTTCTCGCTCGCATCGTCGAGCGGGTTCGCGCGGTTGCGGAATCGCCGGAGATGCTCGCGATCCAGCGTGCGCTGCCGATCAGCTTCGTCGGCCTCGCGATCGGCCTTGGCATCTTCATGCTAACGACGCCGGGCACGCTGCTCGTGCGCTTCCAACAGTCGTTCGGGGCGGCGTTCGGCGTGATGTCGGTGCTGCTCGTGATCGTGCTCGCGTTCGATCTCGCGCGCCGGCGAGCCGTTCCGTGGGCGCTGGCCGTCCCGGTAGCGGGAATCGCTTTCGCGCTCTCGCTGCCGTATCGCGGCACGTCGACGGCGTATGGCCTCGCGCGTGCCGTGAGTTCGAGCGGACTCTTTCTCGCACTCGGCATCGCGCTCTTGACCGTTACCGCGCTCACGGGCGGCCGCCGGCTATTCGGCGCGCGCGCGGGCTACGTCGCGGGTTCCGTCGCGGTCATCGGCCTCGCGTGCGCGCTGCTCGCGCTCGGCGTCTCGCTCACGGGCGCGCTCAACGCTTTGCTCGCGCCGCTCGCGGATCTCGGCGACAGCCTCACCGCATTACTCGCGATCACGCTCGTCGAGACCGCACTTTGGCTCGTCGGCATCCACGGGCCGGCCCTGCTCGCGGCGATCGTGCTGCCGGTATACATGAACTTGCAGACGCAGAATACCGATGCGCTGACGCACGGTCAGCCGCTGCACCACATCGTCACCGTCTCCACGTTTCTCTTCGTCTTTCCGGGCGGCGCGGGCGCGACGCTGCCGCTGGTCCTGCTTTTGTTGCGTAGTAAAGTAAAACGCGTGCGCACGATCGCGTTCGCGACGATCCTCCCTTCGCTTGCGAACGTCAACGAGCCGCTGATGTTCGGATTGCCGATCGTCCTCAATCCGACCCTCGCCGTCCCGTTTCTCGTCGCGCCGCTCGCGCTCGCAGTCGTGACCTGGGAAGCGATGCGCTATCGTTTGGTCGATCTGCCCGCGTATTGGATTCCCTCGACCGTCCCGCTGCCGATCAACGTCTTTCTCGCGACCAAGGATTGGCGTTCGATCGTCCTCGTGATCGTCGATCTCGTACTCGCGCTCGCGATCTACGCGCCCTTCGTCGCCGCTTACGAACGCCAGCAGCTCGCTCGCGACGAAGGTGCTGGGAAAGCGTGATCGAGGCGCTGCTCGAACGTTTCGACGTTTCGCCCGCGGTTGCGGATGCGGCGCGGCGCGCGTACGCGCGCGTCGGCTCGATGCGCTCGCGCGAGAACGTCGATGCGATCGTGCGCGCGAACGTGCTGCGAGCCTTCTACGACGCCGGCATCGCCGAACACGATTTGAGCGGATCGTTCGGTTACGGCTACGACGACGCGGCACGCGGCGCGTACGAGAATTTGCTAGCGCGAGTCTTCGGAACGGAACGCGTTCTCGCGCGGCTCTCGTTCGTGAGCGGAACGCACGCGATCGTCGCGGCGATCGACGCGTGTTTGCCGCACGGCGGGAGACTCGTGAGCGCGACGGGGCGGCCCTACGACACGCTGCGCAACGCGATCGCGCAGGCGCCGTATTCGCTCGTCGCGCGCGGTGCGCAGTATCGCGAAGCGCCGCTCGGCCCGGACGGTCTCCCCGATCGTGAGGCGATCGCGCGCGCGTGCGACGGCGGAGCCGACGTCGTCTTCGTACAGCGCTCGCGCGGATACGCGTCGCGGCAGAGTCTCTCGCCGCGAGCGTGCGGCGAGATCGTCGACGTCGTGCGTGCGGTCGCGCCGAAGGCGTTCGTTCTGGTTGATAATTGCTATGGAGAGCTCGTCGCGGACCGCGAACCGACGCACTACGGCGCCGACGCCGTCATGGGCTCCCTCATCAAGAATCTCGGCGGCGGCCTCGCGCCGGGCGGCGGCTACGTCGCGGGGACGGCCGGCGTCATCGAACGGCTGGCCGCACGTCACACGGCACCGGGCCTCGGCGCCGCGGTCGGCCCGACGTACGGCTTCGGCCGAGCGTTCGTGCAGGGGCTCTTCTACGCGCCGCAAGTGGTGACCGAGGTGTGCGCCGGACTCGACTTCGCGGCAACGCTCTTCGAGGAACTCGGCGTCGCCGTCGACCCGCTGCCCGGCGCCGTCCGCAACGACATCGTGCAGGCGCTCTCGCTCGGCAGCGCGGAGCGCCTCGTCGCGTTCGCTTGCGGTTTGCAGCGCGCGATGCCCGTCGGTGCGCGCTACGCGCCGGAGCCGGGAGCGGTTCCGGGATACGTCGATCCGGTCATCATGTCGGGCGGTGCGTTCGTGCCGGGCGCGACGATCGAACTGTCGTGCGACGCCCCGCTGCGTGCGCCGTTCGAAGCCTATCTGCAAGGCGGAACGTCGCGCGCGCACGCGATGCTCGGGGCCCTGTTTGCGGCCGATTCGCTCTTCGCTCAGGGCGCGTAAAGCCAGGGGGTACACCGCCCCGGTCCTAAGAACGTCAGGGACTGTGAACGAGCGCAATACATCACCCGAAGCGACCGCGGGCGAAGAACAGTATCGCCGCAAGTACGTGCGCGTCGCCGTTGCGACGACGATCACGTACGCACGTGAGGGCGAAGAGGCGACGAAAGCCGGCCACTCGAGCGATCTCGGCGGCGGCGGCGTGCGTCTGGCGACGGACGAAGACCTGCCGCTCGGCTCGACGTTGATCCTGCGCTTCTCGATCCCCACCGTCCCGCGCGAGATCGTCGCCAAGGGCCGCATCGTGCTCTCGTTCTACAACGCCGAAGACAACCGGTTCTTTCATGGCATCGCGTTCACGTCGATCGACCCGCGCGATCAGGAAGAGATCGTCAAATACGTTTCGGGTGAGGTCCAACGCCAAGCCGACGACGGACCCGACGAACCGGAAACGGTCCCCGAATAAGAAAAAGCGCGCCGCGAGGCGCGCTTTTTTTGGGTTACCGCGGAGATCGGTTATCGGGCGGGGTGGCCGCTGCCCATGAAGCCGAAAAAGAAATACTTGTTGCCGTCGCTCGTTTCGATCACGATGCGCGTGTCTTCGAGCGTGGCTCCGCGAATCGTCTTACCGGCGAGCGTCTCGAGCACCCAGCGGGTCTGCTCGAACTCGGCTTCGCGCAGGGCATCCGCGTCGATGTCTTTGAGATCGCGTAAGAGGTCTTCCAGGCTTGCGCCGTCCATCGGATCTGCAGACTCGGTGCCTATGGCCATCGCTCTCTTTCTTCGTTTTCGCGTCCCGCGCGTCCCGGTCGGCGGTTTCTGCCCGCGTTTCTCCAGAGCGGGGAGTCTGGGGTGCCTGGGCTAACGTCTTCCCTGAGATGTATATCTTAGAAGTGCTCAGCGGGCCGCTCGACGGGAAGACCTGGTCCTTCGAACGCGAGATCACGATCGGACGTGACGAGTCCGTCGCTTCAGCATGCATTACCCTTGATCGGTACATTTCTCGCCGACACGCACATCTTCGCGAAGATGGTGAGCGACTTTTTCTCGCCGACCTCGCCAGCCGCAACGGCACCCGCCTCGACGGAGGCACGCCGACGGCGGAAACGCCGCTCGAACCCGGCGAGCGATTTATCTGCGGGCGAACCCTCTTGCGCGTGACCAAGGCCTAAGCGAGCCTTTCCTGGCGATGCAGATCGTCCGTACCCCCGGATCCGCCCGCGCGATCGCGCGAACGCTGCGCCGCCCCGTCGGTTTGGTTCCGACCATGGGCGCCTTGCATGCGGGGCATCTGGCGCTGGTCGGCCGTGCGCGCCGCGAGAACGCTTCGGTCGTCGCGTCACTCTTCGTGAACCCGCTGCAGTTCGGGCCGAACGAAGACTTCGAGAAGTACCCCCGCGCGTTCGATGAGGACGCGGCCAAACTCGAAGCCGCGGGCGTCGACGTGCTCTACGCGCCGGAAGCCGGACGCATGTATCCCGAAGGCTTCGCGAGCCAGATCTCGGTCGGCCCGGTCGCCGATCGCTTCGAAGGAGCCCGCCGCCCCGGTCACTTCAACGGCGTAGCGACGGTCGTCGCGAAGCTGTTTCAAGCGATCGAGCCGACCTCGGCGTACTTCGGTCAGAAGGACGTCCAGCAGACCGCCGTCGTGCGGCGCTTCGTGCGCGACCTCGACTTCTCGACCAATATCGTGGTCGTGCCGACGCTGCGCGAAGACGACGGCCTCGCGATGTCGAGCCGTAACGTGTACCTGTCGCCCGCCGAACGCAAGGCGGCGCCGAGCCTCTACCGCGCGCTTTCGGCGGTGGCCCGTGCGATCGACGCAGGCGAGCGCGACCCCGCGCGCGCCTGCGCGGCCGGAGAAGCGCTGCTCGAGGCGCCGCTGCGCTGGGAGTACCTCGCGATCGTCGATCCGGCGACGTTCGAACCGGTCGAATCGGCCGCGGGTCCGGCGGTTGTCGTCGCCGTCGCGATCGCGGGCACCACGCGCTTGCTCGACAACGTGACGATCGCGAACGGCTCCGGCGTCGATCCGGTCGTGACTCCGGCGCGCGCGCGCCGCGTCGTTTCGATTTCGCGGCACCGGCGGTGAGCCGGATCGTGCTCGGGGTCGCGGGCGGCATCGCCGCCTACAAGGCGGCCGCGCTCTGCAGTGCGCTCGT
>CAZZUZ010000245.1:0-4778 GCA_964657315.1 Vulcanimicrobiota bacterium | reverse complement strand
TCGCTCGTAGCGACGTTTGCGTTGGTCTGGCTCTGGCTCAGCGCGTTCGCGTTGGTCGTGGTGGACGTGGCCGCGCTCGCGCTGTTCGTCGTCGTCGCGGTACCGGCCGCGGTTCCGACCGTGCTCGCGAGCGTCGCGGTAGCGCTCGGCGCGAGGGTCGTGGTCGTCGATGTCCCGCCGTTCGCATTCTGCGTCGTGCCCGAGCTCGATACCGTCGTGGTGGTCGTCGTTACCGGACTCGTCGTGGCCACCGCGGTCGTCGTCGCGCCGCCGCTCGTGCTGCCCGTCGTCGAGCCCGAGACACCCGTGGTGCCGCTCGTACCGGAGGCGCTCGTCGCCGTGGTGCCGGCCGTCGTCGAACTTCCCGACGTCGTGCCGCCGCTCGCGCTACCCGACGCCGACGTGCCCGATGCGGCGGCTCCCGCCGAGGCCGATGCCGACGTCGTGCTCCCGCCGGAAAGCGAAGTCGTCGACGTGCCCGCGTTTGCGAACGACGTCGAAGCCGTCCCGCCGATCGCGCCCGTCCCCGGGCTCGTCAAGCCGGTTCCGCCTTCGGGACCCGTGATGACCGCGCCGCCGGTCGATCCGTTCGCGGCGGCCGTAAGAGGCAGGTCGGCGACGCTCTGCGCGGTCGTCACGTCGCCGCGCACGTCGATCGAGGTCTCGCGGTCGGTGCCGTAGGCGATTCCGCCCGGCGCGCGCACGTTGTTGTTGCTGATCGCGCTCACGACGTCGCCCAGCGTGAAATTCGATGCCGCGATCTTGTTGGGATCGACTTCGACTTCGATCGCGGGCGTCACCGTGCCGCCGGCGTTCACGTTTGCGATTCCGTCGATCTGCTCGAGATCGGGCACGATGTTGTTCGTGACGAGTGAGGAGAGATTGCCCGTGTCGAGCTGCGAGGACGTGACGACGAGCGTGACGACCGTCGCTTCGCCGGGATCGAACGTGCCGACCGACGGCGCCGAGACGTCGCTCGGCAATACCGAGCGCGTCGATTGCAGACGCCGCTGCACTTCGACTTCGTCGGTGGTTTGATTGGAGCCGAGATTGAAGGTCGCGACGATCGTCGCCTGACCTTGCTGTACCGTCGTATTGAGATAGGCTAGGTCGGGTGCGCCCGCGATCGCGTCTTCGACGGGCTTGACGATCGCGTCGCGCATCTCGGTCGTCGACGCGCCCGCGTACTGCAGACGAACCTGCACCACCGGAAAGTCGATGTTCGGAAAATTCTGCTGGATGATCGTCTTGAACGCGAGCACGCCCGCGAGCGAGACGAGCGCCAGCACCACGACGACGAGCGTGGGGCGGCGAACGAAAAGCTGGGTTAACCGCACGCGTTACGGCGCGGGCGAAGCGTGCCGGTGGTGATGTTGACCGCCGGGCGACGCCTCTTCGCCGGGTGAGGCTTCGCCGCTCGGCGATGCTTCCGCCCCGGGTGACGCCTCGGCATCGGAGGCAACGCCGCGCGCGCCGGAGGGTCGCGGCTTCGGGTTGATTTCCTGACCCGCGGTGATGCCGAGCTGACCGTTGGAGACGAGCGTGGTGCCCTCGGGCAGCCCGCTCACGATCGACGTATTGCCGTCGGTCGCGATCTGCTTGACGTTCGCGGTCTGCGCTTTCCCGTCTTTGATCGCGTATACGGTCGAATTCGTGTCGTCCAGGAACGCGGCGCTCGGAATGCCGACACCGGTCGTCGCGCCGAGCGAAATCGTGCCGGTCACGGGCACGCCCGACTGCAGCGCGTTTCCGGGGTTTGCGACGAGCGCTTTTACCGTGAAGTTCGTCGAACCGGGCGCGACCTGTCCGAGCACGGCCACGATCTTCCCTCGATACTTGTGTCCCGAAGCATCCGCACCGGCGACGAGCGTGACCGGCGCGCCCGCCTTGATGCGGAAGACGTCGGCGCTGGACGCATTGAGTTCCGCATAGACGCTGGAGATTTCTTGTATCGTGAAACTCGTACGGGAGCCCGGATACTCGCCGGGATTGAGGTTGCGATTGACTACGACGCCGTCGACCGGCGAGAGGATGGTCGCGCGCGCGATCTGGGCGTCGATCTGATCGATCTGCGCGCGCGCCGACGCGGCGTCCGCAACGGAAGATTCGACGTTGGCGGCCTGCAGACCGTGCCCGGGGCCGCCGTTGACTTGGAGATTCGTGACCGACGAGTTGAGTGCGGCTTCTTGCGAACGCAGATTCGCTTCGTCGACGCGAACCGTCGCGAGCTGCTGCGTGTACTGCTGGTCCGCGATATAGCCTTGCGACGCGAGCTGCTTATAGCGAGCGAGGTCCAGCCGGTCGCGCGACAGCGCTTCTTGCGCGGAGCGAACGGCGGCGCGCGCCTGCGTCACTTGGTCGGGGTTCTGTCCGTACGAGAGCTGCGCCGTGTAGCGCGTTTGGGCGACCTTCGCGTCGTCGGATTGCGCGAGCGCCTGTTGGGCGGCGAGATTGGCTTTGAGATCGGTGACGTCGAGTTGCGCGAGCACCTGACCCTTGCGCACGTTGTCGCCTTCGTTGACGCTGACGCTGAGCGTCGGTTCGGAGAGCGAGGTCGAAACGGCGACGTTTTGTAGCGGAGCGATGATGCCCGCAATGACGAGCTGCGGCCTTACCGTCGATTCTTTGGCGACCGTAGTGGGAACCGGGGCGGGCGACGACTGTACCCGCGTCCGCGTCCGGCCGCTGCCGCCCTTTTGGCCACAAGCGGCGATTGCGATGACGAGAACACAGGAAACGAAGGCAAGCCACAATGGCCGTCGAGCGTATGCGAACATTCTCACGTGGGGCTTACGGTACCCAGCAATGCTGGGATTATGCTTAACTACTCACGGCGCTCCGCGAAATCGATCCCACGCCCGGATTGCAGGAATCTTGCTCGCGAGAAACGCGAGGTAGCCGCCGGAAAGTAAGAAGCTCTTGCGCAGCGGGTCGAGTTCGAAGGCGACCGTCCCGCCGTCTTCCCGGACGATCGTCTGCGCGTCGAGGTCGAGCGTTAGCGTCGCGCACGCGAGCAATGCCTCGATCTCCCCCGCGTCCACGATGATGGGCGCGATGCCGTTGTTGTAGGCGTTTTCGTGAAAGATGCGCGCGAAGCTCGGCGCGATCACGGCGCCGAACCCGCGATCCGCGAGCGACCACGCGGCGTGCTCGCGCGAACTGCCGCATCCGAAGTTTTCCCGCGCGACGACGACGCTCGCGTCGGCGTGCCGTTCGAGCAGTTCGCGTCCGCCCGTCATGCCGGTGAAGAGATGTTTGCCCAGTCCCTTCGCGTCGACGCCGGTGAGGTTGTGCGCCGGGATGATTTGATCCGTATCGACGTTCGCACGATCGAGCGGCAGGACGGCGTGCATCGTCTTCATGCGAGCACCTCCGCCGCCTCGGTCCGTACGGCCGGCAAGTCGTCGGGTGATGCGATGCGGCCGAGCACCGCGCTCGCGGCCACGACTGCGGGCGACGCCAGGTGAACGCGTCCGCCCGCGCCCATGCGTCCCGGAAAATTCCGGTTGGTCGACGAGATGCAGCGCGCGCCCGGCGCGAGCACGCCCATCGACATGCCCAGACACGGTCCGCACGACGAATGCGTCCAGAGCGCTCCGGCATCCTGAAAAACGTCGTGCAGCCCCTCGCGCTCCGCGGCGCGTTTGACGGCCTGCGAACCCGGCGTCACGATCGTCGGGATCGTCACCGTGCGGCCACGCAGAACGTCGGCTGCGGCACGCAGATCCGAGAGCCGAGAATTGGTGCACGAGCCGACGAAGGCTTGATCGAGCGCGAGCGAACGCAGCGGCCGGCCCGGTACGACGTCCATGTAGGAAAGGGAAGCCTCTGCCGCATCGGCCGGGATCTCGCCGTCGAGCGGAACGGACTCACCGGGATTGATGCCCCAAGACACCATCGGCCGCAGCGACGACACGTTGAGATCGACGCGCGCGTCGTACGCCGCATCCGCATCGGGGGCAAGGGTTTGCCAACGCGCGATTTTCGCTTCGAAGGCCGCGCCGCTCGGCTGACGTTCGCGGCCGCGCAGATACGAATACGTCGTCTCGTCGGGCGGGCACAAGGCGGTCGTCGCGCCGCATTCGATCGCCATGTTGCACAGCGTCATGCGCTCGTCCATCGAGAGCGAATCGATCGTCGTCCCGCAATACTCGAGCACGTATCCCGTACCGCCCTTGAAGCCGAGCGTCGCGATGACGTACAGCGCCAGATCTTTCGCGGTCGCACCGTGCGAGAGCCGACCGTCTACGCGTACGCGCATCGTTTTCGGCCGCTGCAGAACGAGGCATCCGGCGAGCATCGCGCCGGCTTGCGCCGTCGACCCGATGCCGAGCGCGAACGCGCCGAACGCACCGAGCGTACAGGTGTGGCTGTCGCCGCACGCGAGCGTCATTCCGGGCTCGACGTAGCCGCGTTCGGGCACGACGACGTGACAGATGCCGTTCTGCCCGATGTCGTGCAACGCGATGCCGTGCCGCTTGGCCCAATCGCGCAACACTTTGGCTTGAACCGCGGTTTCCGTATCTTTCGCCGGCGAGACGTGATCGTTGATCGCGACGATGCGGTCCCTGTCGTAGAGGACGTCCCCGAAATTTCGCTCGATCTCGAGCGCGCCTTGCGGCGTCGTGATCTCGTGCGCGACGACGCGATCGACGAACACCAGCGCGTTGCCGCCCGGTAATTCCTCGACGACGTGGGCCGACCAGACTTTCTCAAACAGCGATTGCGACACGGTCGTTCTCCTTGGCGCGCAGCGCGCGGTGGACGGCGGCTAAGAT
>CAZZUZ010000244.1:0-4778 GCA_964657315.1 Vulcanimicrobiota bacterium | reverse complement strand
CTACCCGCGCGATCCGCGCGGGTAGACGGGGCAAGATTTCGTGGGCGACGTACCGCAGTTGTTCGCCGTGTACTTCGTCGGCGTCGAGAAACAAGATCCAGTCGGGCCGCGGCCGCAGGTTTGCGAGCAGCGCGAACGCGCGATTGCGCATGTCGGCGAAGTCGTCGAACGGAATCTTCTCGATGACGAGGGGACGCGACGCGAACGCGCTCGCTTCGATCGCGGCCACGTTGTCGCTGCGGTCGAGGCCCGAGTTGTCGTTGACCACCAGTGCGTCGACGGCGGGAGCGATCGCGGCGAGCGCGGCCGGCAGATATGCTTCGGGCGTCGCACCGACGCAGAGCGCGCAGGCTATCGTGATCGTTGAACTCTTCGACATAACGGATGCTGACCGGCTCGCTCGCGCGTTTGCGATTCGGATGCGCGTGTTCGTCGTCGAGCAAGGCGTTCCGCCGGAAGAAGAGATCGACGAACACGACCGTACCGACCGCGCGGCGGTACATGCCATCGCATTGCGCGACGCGAACGATCCGAACTCGGCGATCGGTGCCGGTAGATTCTACGTCACGGACGAGGGCGACACGGTGCAGATCGGACGCATGGCCGTCGATGCTTCCGCGCGCGGCGGCGGCGCCGGCGCGGCAATACTGCGCGCGCTGTTGGCGGAAGCGGTAAAGCGCGGATACCGCAAGGCGCACCTCCACGCCCAGACGCACGCCGCCGATTTCTATTACAAGGCCGGGTTTTTCGACGACGGCGACCTGATGCTCGATGCAGGCATTTTGCACCGTCCGATGAGCAAAATGCTCGCTTGATTGCCCATCTGAAAAAAATTATCGCCGGAAGTGCCTCCAACTTTGGTCGGGTTGTGTTATAGTGCCCGAAGCCGGTCGGGTACTCATGGTGTCACGCCGCCCGGCTCGAAACATCGCGGAACAGGTCCAATGTGTCCTCTAGCGGGTTCGATCAATATCAGACGCCATGGAAAGACCCCTAGAAGTTGTACACAGATGAAACCCTGAACTGCGTTGATTGCAACAGCCAGTTCATCTTTAGCTCGGGCGAACAGCAGTTCTTCGCGAGCAAAGGCTTCCAGAACAAGCCGAATCGTTGCCCGGAATGCCGCTCTGCCCGCAAGGCGCAGCGTGGAGCCGGCGGCGGCGGCGGTAATGGCGGCGGATACGGCGGCGGCGATCGCGGTGGACGTGGTCCCAGCGCCGGCGGCGCCGGTCGCGAAATGCACCAGACGACCTGCAGCCAGTGCGGACAGACGGCGGAAGTGCCGTTCCTCCCGCGTGGCGACAAGCCCGTCTACTGCCGCGATTGCTTCCAGAGCCGCAGCGGTTCGTACCGGTAAGCCCGACTAACCGATAAGAGAAAGGACCGCCTCCCCGGAGGCGGCCTTTTTTTATGGGAACGCCGGCACCGTGAACCACCGACGTCTACGCTACGGCATTCTCGGAACCGGAAACATCGCGCTCAAGCGCTTCGTGCCGGGCGTGGCCGCGTCGCAACACGCAGCCGTCGTCGCGATCGCCTCGCGCGACGACGAACGCGCCCGCGCCGCCGCGGCGAGTGCCGGCATCGCGCGAGCGTATGGATCGTACGAAGCGTTGCTCGCGGACCGCGAAGTCGACGCGATCTACATCGCGTTGCCCAACGCGCTCCATGCGAGCTGGGCGCTCGCGGCGGCTCGGGCCCGAAAGCCCGTGCTGTGCGAAAAGCCGCTCGCGCGGGATGCGGCCGAAGCGCGCGACGTCGCCGATGCGTTCGCCCGCGCGGGGTTGCCGCTGATGGAAGCGTTCATGTATCGATTTCATCCGCAGCACGCTCGCGTGCGCGAGTCGATCGCAGACGGCTCGATCGGCGACGTCGTCGCCGTTCGGTCGGCCTTCATGTTCCGGTTGCCGGAATTGACGGGAGCCAACATCCGGCTCAGCGCGGCTCTCGCGGGCGGTGCGCTGATGGACGTCGGCTGTTATACGGTCGATGCCGCCCGCATGCTCTTCGCCGAAGAGCCGCTTTGGGCGAGCGCGCAAGGGGATTTCCGCGAGGACCTGGGCGTCGACGTCGCCCTGTCCGGAGTTCTCGGCTTTTCGGGCGGCCGCATGGCGTCGCTCGACTGTAGCTTCCGCGGCGCGGGAAAGAGCACGTATTCGGTCGTCGGCACGCGGGGCCGCATCGATTGTCTCGACGCATTCACCCCCGCGGCGACGTCTGGCGTTTCGCTGCTCTACGTCGACGCGAACGGCGAGCGGCGCATCGAAGACCTTCCGGGCGTCGATCAATTCGCGGCCGAGGCCGACGCGTTCGCCCGCAGCGTCATGCTCGGCGAAGCCGTGCCGATCGCGCCCGCATCGTCGGTTGCGAACATGCGCGCGATCGACGCGCTGCGAACGTCGGCGCGCGAAGGGCGGCGCGTGTCGCTCTAAGCGACCGCCGCGGCCGGAGCGTGGGCGTCGAGCGCGCTGACAATTTGTGACCAGCACCTCTCGGGCAGCGTATGACCCATGCCGGGGATCATCTCGAGCTTCGCGCCCGGGATCGCGGCCGCGAGATCGCGTCCGTGCGACGGACGGATCAGCGGATCGTTCATTCCTTGAATAATCAGCGCGGGCAGCTTCACTTCGCGCAGCGCGGGCTTACGGTTACCCGACGCGAGGATCGCGCCGAATTGGCGCGCGACGCCTGCGGGATGGATGCCGCGCTCGTAGCCTCGTTCGCCTTGGCGGCGCGTGCGCACCGGGTCGATCGGATACCCGTCGCCCGAGAGCGCCGTCCACAGCAGCGCGTACTGGGCGAGATAGTCTTCGCGACCCCGCGGCGGCTTACGCATCAGCGCGCGAAACGCACCGATTTCCGGAATTTGCAGTCGCGGATCGCCCGTCGACGCCATCACCGTCGTGACGCTGCGCAAGCGCTGCGGAAAGTGGATCGCGAGTTCTTGCACGATCGCGCCGCCCATCGACGCGCCCATGACGTCGGCCTTTTCGAAGCCCAGTGCGTCCATGAGGCCGATCGTGTCGCGCGCCATGTCGACGAGCGTATACGGTGCGGCGTTGCGCATGTGCAGCAGGTGCTTCGCAAAAGCGATCGGGAGATTCGGCGGCGGCAACTCGTCGAGGTACGTCGAGCGGCCGATGTCGCGATTATCAAAGCGTACGACGTAGCGGCCCTGCGCCGCGAGCAACGCACAGAAATCGTCGTCCCAGAGAATCATCTGCGCCGCGAGGCCCATGATCAAGACGAGCGGCGGATCGCCGGGCTCGCCGAACGTGTCGTAACACAGCCGCAGGCCGTTCGCCTCGACGAATGCTTCTTCGCTATGACGCATTGCGGAGCAATACGGTTACGTTGCGGAAGCTCCCCGTTTCGAGGCGACCCGTTTACGCAGCGCGCGTTGCTTGGCGGTGACGTCGTAGTGACAGGCGCGGCAGAGCAGTTCCAAGTTCGCGCGATGGTGCGCGCAGCTGAGCCCGTAGCCGGCTCCGACGAGCGGAACGATGTGGTTGACTTCGAGACGTTCGGCCGCGCCGCAGCGCCGGCACTGCTTTTTATCGCGCCGCTTCACCGCGCGGCGTGCCGTCGTCCAATCGTGATCGCGCGCGAAATCGTTCCACCACTTCGTGTTGCATTTCGTCGAACACCAGACGCGCCGGCCCTTACCGACGGCCTTGCGGCAGCCGCGGCACGAGCCGTCGGGCTCGAACGTCGAATGCCACCGGTTCGCAATCTCACACTCCGGGTCGAACATGCGAAAAATCTTGGCGCTCGCGTACGCGTTTTCATGTCAGCGCTCGATGCGCGTGTAGGCGGCGGCGAGCGCGAAGATGCCGGGCGCGAGCGACGCGGGCCACATGACCGCGGCGCGGCCGGCGGGCGTCGCGATGGCGTGCGAGAGCGCGCCCGACACGCGCATCGGTCCGCGCAGACGCCGCAGCATCGCGCGATGGAAAGCCGCGGGCCCGACGCCGTTCGCGATCGCGCGTGCGGCGGCGGAGCCGGAGACGAGCGCGATCGCCATCCCGTCGCCGGTGAACGACGGAATGACCGCGAGCTGATCGCCCACGCGATACGGCCGCGCGTCGCTCGTGTCGCGGAGCACGAAGCCGTAGGGAACGCCGGAGACCGCGAGCGGCTTCGGCCAGCGTTCGCGAGCGCCGGCAAGCCTTTGCCGCAGGCGCGCATTCGTGCCGGCGATCGAGCGCACGAGTTCGGGCCAGGTGCGTAGCGCGGCGTACGCCTCGCGCCGGACGACGACCGCGAACGCCACGCCGTGGTCTTCGATGCGTTGCATGCCGCAGTAGCCGCCTTCGAAGAGCGTTAGCTCCACGTTCGTCCCGAGCTCGGCACGTGCGCCCGCCTCGAGCTCGAGGTGCATCTTGAAGCCGAGCGCGTCCGGGAAATGACCGCCGGTACGGCGATAGCCGGCGAGCTCGCTCTTGCCCGATGCGAGAACGATCGCGGCACCGTCGTACGTTCGTTCCCGCGCGTCGACGACCACAGTGACGGTCGGACCGGCGATCGACGTGACGCGCACGCCCCGCACGATGCGGACGCCGGCGGCGAGCGCCGCCTCGAGCAGCGCCTCGTCGAAACGCTTTCGCGAGAGACTCGCCGCGCGAAAGGGCAGCCGCGTAGCGACCGACGCGCGTCCCCACGAGACGCGGACGCCGTCGATCTCCGCCGCGCCGAACCGGCGCGGATCGACGCCGAGCGAGGCCGCTTCGGCGCACGCTTCGACGCTCAAGAACTCGCCGCAGACTTTGTCGTGTGCG
>CAZZUZ010000243.1:0-4814 GCA_964657315.1 Vulcanimicrobiota bacterium | reverse complement strand
CTCGGCTTGCATTGCGTGCTGCATCCGCGCGCGATGCTGCTCGATCGCTGCGTCGCGGGTGACAACGTGACGCTGCAGGCGGGTGCGATCGTCGGCAGCGACGGTTTCGGCTACGTCTTTCTCGACGGCCGCTTCGTGAAGATTCCGCAAGTCGGCGATGTCGTACTCGGCAACGACGTCGAGATCGGCGCGAACACGTGTATCGATCGCGCGCAAACGGGTTCGACCACGATCGGCGACGGCACCAAGATCGACAACCTCGTGCAGATCGGTCACAACTGCCGCATCGGCAAGCACAGCGGTTTCGCCGCGCAGACCGGACTTGCAGGTTCGACGGAGATCGGCAGCTATACGATCGTCGGCGGCCAGAGTGCGTTCAAAGGTCACATCACCGTGGGCTCGCGCGTGAAGATCGCGGGCAACACGATGGTGTGGGGCGACATTGCGGACGACGCGTTCGTGAGCGGTCAGCCCGCGCGCGACCATCGTGAGGAATTGAAGCAGCAGGTTCGTTTGCGCAAGCTCGAAAAGCTGTTCGAGCGGGTGAGTGCGCTTGAGCGGAAGTCATGAATAACCAGCGGACCCTGCGCGAAGCGCTCGCCTTCGACGGCGCGGGTCTCCATACGGGCATCGACGCGCGCGTGCGGGTGTCGCCGGCCGACGCGGGCACCGGGTTGCGTTTCCGTCTCGCGGACGGCCGCGTGGAGTTCGCCGCGTCGGCGGAGCACGTCGTCGAGACGCGCCGCGCGACCGTGATCGGCAAAGGCGAAGCGACGGTCTCGACCGTCGAGCATCTGCTGTCCGCCCTCTTCGCACTCGGCGTCGACAACGCGACGATCGACGTCGACGGCCCCGAGATCCCGATCGTCGACGGGAGTTCCGCGACGTTCTCGCGTTTGATCGAAGCCGCCGGCTTCGCCGATCAGGGACGCACGCGCAAGGCGTTCGAAATCGACCGCGCGATGGTGTTCGAGGACGGCGACGCGATGCTCGCGGTCTCGCCGTCGGATCGCTTCCGCATTCGCTTCGCCGTCGACTACGCGCCGCCGGTCGGCGCGCAGTTCCTCGATGCGTCGATCGACGCCGATTACTACGTGCGGGAGATCTCAGCGGCGCGCACGTTCGGCTACTTGCACGAAGTGGAAGCGTTGCGCGCGGCCGGACTCGCGCTCGGCGGCACGCTCGACAACGCGCTGGTCTTCGACGCGCACGGACCGATGACGCCGCTGCACTGGTCCAACGAAGTCGTGCGTCACAAGATCCTCGATCTCATCGGCGACTTCGCGCTCCTGGGCGCGTGGCCGAAAATCGACGTGCTCTCGGTCAAGAGCGGTCACCGCCTCCATGCGAAAGCCGCTCGAGAGCTGCGCGCCGCCTTCGGCGCGGCGCAAGAAAGTTAATAGGTAAGGCGTGTCGATCGAAATCGGAAACACCATGGACGTGCTCAAACTGATGGAGGTGCTCCCGCACCGCTATCCGATGATGCTCGTCGACCGCATCACGCACTTCGAAACGATGAAGGTCGCCCGCGGCTTCAAGAACCTTACGATGAACGAGCACTTCTTCCAGGGTCATTTCCCGGGGATGCCGCTCATGCCGGGCGTGCTCATGATCGAGGCGCTCGCGCAGCTCGGCGGCACGATCATCCTGAGCAAGGACGATTACATGCGCCGTACGGCCTTTCTCACCGGCATCGACAAGGCGAAGTTCCGCCGGCCGGTAGTTCCGGGCGATCGTCTCGACATGGAGACCACGATGCTGCGTTCGCGTTCGAACATGGGCTGGGTCACGGCCGAGGCCCGCGTCGACGGCAAGCTCGCGTGCTCGGCGGAACTCATGTTCTCCATTTCCGCGGTGACCAATTTTCCCCATGCATCGGTACTGAGCGAATGATCCATCCCAGCGCCATCGTCCATCCCAAAGCGAACCTCGCCGCGGACGCGGAGATCGGTCCCTACTGTATCGTCGGCGAGAACGTCACGATCGGCGAGCGCACGAAGCTGCTCGCACACGTCGTCGTCAACGGCTACACCAAAATCGGCGCGGACACGCGCATCCATCCGTTCTGTTCGATCGGCGCGCCATCGCAGGACCGCAAGTATCACGGAGAAGTCGCTTACACGACGATCGGCTCGCGCACGGAATTGCGCGAATACGTTTCGGTCCATCGCGCGACGGGCGAAGGCGAAGTCACTTCGATCGGTGACGATACGCTGCTGCTCGCCTACGTCCACATCGCACACAACTGCCGCGTCGGCGATCACGTCACGATGTCGTCCACCGCTCAGCTCGCCGGCCACGTCGTCGTCGAAGACTACGCGACCATCGGCGGCCTCACGGGCGTGCATCAATTCGCGCGCATCGGCGAGCATTCGATGGTCGGCGGCATGTCGAAGATCACGCGCGACGTTCCGCCGTTTTTCCTCATCGAAGGCAACCCGTCCGAACCGCACGGTCTCAACAGCGTCGGTTTGCGCCGCGCGGAATTCTCGGCCGATACGATCGCCGAACTCAAGGAATGTTACCGTCTGCTCTACCGCTCCGGATTCAACATCTCGCAAGGCATCGAAGCGATTCGCGAAGTCGCCAAGTCCGAGCAGTCCCGGCGGCTCGTCGCGTTCCTCGAGGCGCCGACGGAGCGCGGGATCGTCAAATGACGGGTGCGCGCGGCTAGTGCGCGCCTTCTTCTCAACGGGCGAGCCGTCGGGGGATTTTCTCGCGGCCTCGCTCGCGAATGCGATCCGTCGGCGCGTTCCGGACGCATACTTCGGCGGCATCGGATCCGAACGCATGGAAGCCGCGGGCGTCGTGCTGCGTTCGCGCACGGCCGGCTGGGCGAGCATGGGTCCCGTCGAGGCGATCAAACGCATCCCGCCGTTGCTCGCGACGATGCTGCGCACGGCGTTCTGGATGCGCCGCGATCCGTGGGATCTGCTCGTGCTCGTAGACTTCGGCGCGTTCAACATGCGCTTCGCGTCGTTCTTGCGCTTCATCGGCTATCGCGGCGCGATTCTGTATTTCTTTCCGCCCGGAGCGTGGCTCGACGACCCCAAGCGCGCGCGCGAAGTCGCCCGCACGACGAAGGCGCTCACCGCGTTCGAACACCAGCGCAGGTTCTACGAGAAGCTCGCACTGCCGATAGCCTATTTCGGTCATCCGCTGGTCTCGCTCGTGCATCCGCGCGCGCGACGGCCGGCCGCGCCGCCGGACGGCGGGTGCGTCGCGCTCCTGCCCGGCAGCCGCGCGGGCGAGATCGAGCGGCACATGGGACCGCTGCTCGCCGCGGCCGCTCTCGTGCGTGCCCGGCGCCCGAACGTCGCCTTCGTGGCCGCCGCAGCCGATGCGATCTCGCAGACCGCGATCGAAGCCGCCGTCGCGAAGACCGGCGTCGCCGTGCGCGTCGTGCGCGGCGTCTCCGCCGCGTTCGAAGAAGCCGACGCCGCGTGGATCGCGTCGGGCACCGCGGTGCTCGAAGCGGCGCTGCGCGAGGTGCCGGCCGTCGCGCTCTACATCATCAAGAAATCGCAGGTCGCGATCGCCAAACGCATCTGGCACGGAAAGTACATTACCTTACCGAACATCCTGCTCGACCGCGAGATCGTGCCCGAGCTCTTGCAGGACGCCGCGACGCCGGAGGCGCTCGCGGACGCGATGCTCGCGCAGCTCGAGGCGCCGCAAACCCAGCTCGCGGGCGATCGCGAGTTGCGGCTGCGGCTCGGCAATCCCGACGCCCTCGATCGCTGCGCCGACTACGCCGTAGACCTCGCCCGCGCGTGAGCCGTCTGCGCCTCTGGCATACCTCCGACTTGCACGATCGCGGCGGGTTCGCGCCGCGCCTGCGGGAGCTTCGCGCGGCGGAACCCGGGCTCGCCTTCGATTGCGGCGACTCGCTGCGCGGCAGCCAGACGCTCTATCGCCGCCACGAACCGATCATTGCGGAGATCGACGCCGCGGGCTACGACGCTCAAGGCATGGGCAACCGCGAGTTCAACTACGTCTTCGCACTCGTGGCGGCACGTGCGCGCAAGATGGCGCACCCGCTCGTCTGCAGTAACCTCGTCGACACCAAGGGCCGCGTGCCGCCGTTCGTGCCCGAAGTCTCCTTCGAACGCGACGGCTGGAAGTTGCGCGTGTTCTCGCTGCTCGTCGTGCAGTATCCCGAAGGCAGTCCGTGGGAGCGCGTCTTCGGCTGGCGCTTTCTCGACCCGCTCGCGGTCGCACGGCACTTCGCGGAGACGACGCCGGACGACGTGACCCTCGTCGTCCTCTCGCACGTCGGCTTGCGCCTCGACCGCACGATCGCGAAGGCGGTGCCGCGGCTCGATCTCATTCTCGGCGGGCACAGCCACGATACGCTCTTCGCGCCCGAACTCGCCGGCCGCGTTCCCATCGTGCACGCGGGACCGTATGGCCAGTACGTGTCACGTACGGAACTCGAACGCGACGCGGCCGGGCGCGCGGAGATCGCACGCTTCGATCTCGTCCCGCTGCTGAAGCCCGAGACATAGTGCTGCGCGCGCTCTTCGTCAGCAACGGTCACGGCGAGACCGCCATCGCCGCGCGCATCGCGCGCGACGTGATCGCGGCCGCCCCCGCGACCGCGGGACTCGATCTCTTCAGCGCGGTGGGTCTGGGTGCGGGGGCGGAACCGCTCGCGATCGTCGGGCCGCGCCGCCGGATGCCCAGCGGCGGCCTCGTCGCGATGGGCAACGTGCGCGCGTTCGCGCGCGACCTCGGCGCCGGCTTCGCGTCGCTCTTCTTCGAACAGCTCGCGTTCTTGCGCACGGTGCGCGACCGCTACGATCTCGTCGTCG
>CAZZUZ010000242.1:0-4853 GCA_964657315.1 Vulcanimicrobiota bacterium | reverse complement strand
CGACGTTACCGTCGCGGCTCTTTCATTCTTGCGATCTTCAAATCTAGCGCTGCGTGTAGATGTTGTGCTTGGTGAAGTAGATGTTGCGCGAGTTGCGGTTGAGCTCCCGATTGAGTTGCACGTATTGACCCGGCGTGAGGTTTCCGCCGTCGCGACGCAGGTCGCGGTTACGCTGCGCTTCGATGCGATTGAGGTTGGATTCGTCGCGATTGTATTCGCGCCGCGTGAGCTGACCGCTCGCGACGCCTTGATCGATGCGCTGCTGTTGGGTCTGGTCGCGATTGTACACTTCGCCGGCCGAAGCCGCGAGCGGCGTGAGCGAGAGCGCGAGGGCGGCGGCGCCGGTGAGCGAGAGGACGGTCTTCGAAATGCGTGCGTTCATGTGATACTCCTTTGGCGAAATTGCGTGAGCGATGAACTCGTATGATGGAGCCATCCTATCCGCGCATCGCGCAGTCGCCAAGGTTTTCCGGACGTTTCTAAGATGTCGCTAAGCGCGCTCTCAGGTGCGCTTAATGAAGCTCTCCAGGCGCGCGAGCGCCGTCGAGCGGATCTTGTTCTTCACCATCGGCGTCCAGCCGGCGAATTTCCCGATCGCGCCGAGCGCCTGCGCCGACCACTTCCAGATGTCGAACGCATCCTCTTGACGCACGATGGCGCCGTCGCGAATCGTGAACGTGCCGTGCATGACGTTGCGCACCGTGTTGCCGGTCGCGCTGTAGAGATACGTCGCGACGGCGTTGCCGTGGACCGTGGTATCGCTCGCATCGGCGATCTCGTACGTCAGGGAGAAGTCGCGCATATTTCCGCAGAGCATCGTCCACATGGCGCGCGCGCGGTCGCCGCGCAGTTCGCCGAACGCCGGATCGCTGAACACGACATCGGGCGCGTAGCACGCGTTCATGCCGGCGGCATCGCCTTTTGCGAACGCCGCGTAAAAACGTTCGACGAGCGCCCGATTATCGTCAGAAGTTGCCATCTGCGGAGTTCGTTGCGGCGTTCTTGCGATGATGGAGGATGAAGCGGTTGCCCTCGCTGTCTTCACCGAAGCCCATCTTGCAGACCGGCGTGTCTTCGACGTGATCCATCACGGTGACGCCCTTGCTCTTGAGTTCGGCTATCGCCGCCTCGACGTCGGGCACGGCGAACATGATGCCGTGTCCGGGCATCCACGACCCGTCGTCCATCTTCCAGAGTCCGAACGTCGCGCCGTCGGGCAGTTCGAACTCCGCCCCCTGTCCGTCGTATTCCGCCGCGACGCGCAGTCCCATCGAATCGCGCCAGAACGCGATCGCGCGCGCCGGGTCTTTGACGAGATAGGTGTGAATGTCGATTCCGGAAATCGCCGGCATGATTACCCTCCGTCTTTCGCGCACCGTGCGCCGTCGTAGAGAAAGAGAACGTCTTTGTTCGAAGCCGCGATGATGCTACGCGAACGGCCGTACGTCGGATCCGGCACCGGGCGCTTCTTGGCCGCGATGACGAACGCCCGCGACGCCGAGCAAATCGTATGTCGCGGATCGATCGAGAGGTCGTGCGGCGTTTCGCCCGGGCTCGCGAGATCGACGACGCCCGGCGTCGTATAGAACGCGAGCGCATTGCCGCCGGAGACGCCCTGGATCGCGACGAGATCGCCCGGCCGGCGTTCGCGTTCGATCACCGCCGCTAGCGGCGGGATGGGCTTGAAGCGGTCGACGAGCGGCTCGGCGATCGCGATGATCGACATGACGACGACGCTCGCGGCCGCGAGCGCGAACGGCCCCGCGTACGCGAGTTTCGGCCGTGCGAGCAGGACGAAGCACGCGACCGACCCGACGAAGAGCGCGATGCCGAGTTCGATGAAGTCGCCTTTGATCGCGTCGAGATCTGATGATATCTTGTTATTGAGCGAAAAGACGAACATCGCGATACCCAGCAGCACGATCGCGATCGGTACGAGCGCCGTCGAGACGAGCGCGGCGCTGCGATTCGGGCGGTCCGCGACGCGATCGAACCACACGCCGGCGAGAATCGCGCACGCCGGCAGTTCGAGCGCGATGTAATTCGGCAGCTTCGTTTGTGCGAACGAGAAGAACACGAAGGGCACGACCGTCCACGTGAGCGAGAGCCGCGCGAGGCTCCCGATTCCGCTGCCGTCGTCGTCCCGAGAACGCGCCGCCTTCCAGCCCTCGACCATCGCGGGCAAGAGGTACGTGATCCACGGGAAGAACCCCAGGATCAGCACGGGTACGTAATAGACGACGGGGCCGCTCTGATTTTCGATCGTGCCGAGATACCGGCCGACGGTATAGTGCCCGAGCATTTCGGAAAACGCAAACGGCCCCGCAGCGTGCTCGAGGGCGAGCGCCCACGGGCCGACGAGCACGGCGAAGAGCAGCGCGCCCGCGAGCAGATGCGGCGGGCCCGCGAGCGCGATCCGGCGACCGGCCCGGCGCTCCCAGAGCATCCACGGCACGATGACGAGCAGCGTCACGACGGGCGCGACGGGACCCTTGGCGAGGGTGCCGAGCGCCAGCGCCGCGCAACCGGCGTACCACCAGCCCGGGCTGCCCGTGCGCCCGGCACCGAACCACGCGAAGATCGCGAGAGTGACGGCCAGATCGAGCAGCGCGTCCATGATGGCGAGCCGGCCGACGACGGCCTGCATGAGTGCGGTGGAGAGGATCGTCGCCGTCAGAATCGCGGCGCGTTCGGTCGTGACGCGTGCGACCACGTAGCCGGCCGCCGCTCCCATACCGATCGTCGCGAGCGCGGACGGCAGGCGCAGCGCGAACTCGCCGACTCCGAAGACTTTCGCGAAGACGGCCGCGACCCAAAAGTAGAGCGGCGGCTGCACGTACCACGGCGCGCCGTTGAGGTGCATGACGATCCAATTGCCCGTAAGCAAGATCTCGCGGGCGACCTCGCCGTACGCGGTCTCGCTGTTGTCCCAGAGCGTTCCGACACCCAGACCCGGCAGGGTCGTCAAGGCCGCGACGAGCGCACCGATGAGCGCCGCGCGCACGGAAGCCGAATTCACGTCCGAGATGGTTAAAGTACCAAGCGAAATCTCCCGCGCGGCGAACGTTGCCCAGCGTGTATCCCATCGCTCTCAATTTACGCGACCGGCGCGTGCTCGTCGCCGGCGGCGGTATCGTCGCCGAACGTAAAGTTCGCGGCCTGCTCGCGGCCGGCGCCACGGTGGTCGTCGTCGCGCCCGCCGTAACGGCCGCGCTCGCGGAACTCGCGGCCGCCGGCCGCATCGAGTATCGCGCGCGTCACGTCGACGTCGAGGACGCGGCGGGAGCCCGGCTCGTGTTTGCGGCGACGAACGATCCGTCGGCAAATTCGCGCCTCGTCGCCCATGCGCGCGAGCGCGGCATCCTCGTCGACGACGCGTCCGGCGGCGGCGAGGGCGATTTTGCAACGGCCATGGCATATCGCACGGGCCCACTCACGATCGCGGTCGATACCGGCGGCAGCTCGCCGTCGTTCGCGCGCCGCATCGTGCGCGAGATCGGCGAGCGCTTCGACGAATCGTACGGACGTGCCGCGACGACGCTGCGCTTCGCGCGCGATTACGTCAAGTCGGTCGTGCCGCCGCATCTGCGGGGGAACGTGATGGAGACGTTCGCCGAACGCGATGTCGCGCAACTCGCCGCGATGAACCCGAGCGCGGTCGAAAACGAGATCGACGAGATCGTGACTTCGGCGCTCGTCGGGCTCGCCATGCCCGAACCCGGACCGGATGAGAAATTCATGCACTTGATCTGCGCGACGCGCGCGAGCGCGCTCGCGATGTGGCAGACGCGGCACGTCATGGCGGAGTTCGCCAAGTCCGGCCTCGTCTCGACGGTGCTGCAGATCTCCACCAAAGGCGATCGCGTCGTCGACCGATCGCTCGCGGCGCTGGGCACCGACGGCGTCTTCGTCAAAGAACTCGAGCGTGCGCTGCGCGAGAAGCGCGCCGACTATGCCGTCCACTCGTGCAAAGATCTGCCGAGCACGCTGCCCGACGACATGACGATCGCCGCAATCGGCCTGCGCGCGGATCCGCGCGATGCGTTCTGCTCGGAGCGCTACGATTCGCTCGAAGCGCTGCCGGCGGGTGCGATCGTCGGCACGTCGAGCCCGCGGCGGCGCGCGCAATTGCAGGCGTTGCGGCCCGATCTCGTGTTCGAGACGATTCGTGGCAACGTCGATACGCGCTTGCGCAAGCTTCGCGAGGGCGAGTTCGATGCGATCGTGCTCGCGATGGCGGGCCTCACGCGGCTGGGCTTGTCCGCAAAATACACGATGCCGATCGATCCGTCGGTCGTCATTCCTGCGGTCGGTCAAGGCGCGCTCGCGATCGAAGTCCGTGCGGACGACGGCGAACTCGCCGATCGCGTGAACGTAGTGATGGGCGATACCGTGACAACGCTTTGCGTCCGCGCGGAACGCGCGTTCTTGCGCACGTTGCGCGGCGGCTGCCAGGCGCCGGTCGGGGCGCACGCGACGATCGCCGGCGGCGAACTGCGCCTCGACGCCGCGATCTGCGCGGTCGACGGCTCGACCATCGTGCGCGGTGCGCGAACGACGCGTGCGCTCGACGTCGCGAGCGTCGAAGCGCTCGGCGCGGATCTCGGCCACCGGTTGCTCGGCGAGGGCGGCGCGGCGATCCTCGCCTCGCTCGACGCGCCCGCCGGCCCCGACGACCGCGCGCGCGGCGAAGAATCGCTTAGCGATGCGGGGCCGCTCGCGGGGGAACTGTTACTCTTGCCGCGCACGCAAGAACGGGCGAGCACGATCGCGCCCGCGCTGCGCGGCATGGGCGCCGACGTCGTCGAGGCGGCGAACGTCGCCGACGTCGATCGCGAACTCGGCGATCGAAT
>CAZZUZ010000241.1:301-4877 GCA_964657315.1 Vulcanimicrobiota bacterium | reverse complement strand
GGCTGCGCGAAAGTCTCGGGCGCCGGCGGCGCGGCGCATGCCGGATCGACGCGCGACACCGTGCGCATCGGGATGTACGAGGAACCGGATTCGCTCGATCCCGTGATCACGCAGATGGCATTCGCGTCGGACGTCACGGCCCTGGTGTACGACGGGCTCATTCGCTACGACGCGAAGGGCAACGCCGTTCCGGATCTCGCGCGCGAAGTGCCGTCGCTGCGCAACGGCGGGATCTCGGCCGACGGCCGCACGATCACCTATCATCTGATGCCGGGGGCGCGGTGGCACGACGGCGTACCCGTGACCGCGCGCGACGTGATCTTCACCTGGCACGCGATCATGAATCCGGCGAACCTCACGCCGACGCGCGTGGGCTACGAGCGCATCACGAGTATGGACGCGCCCGACCCGCATACGGTGCGGGTGCACTTCGCGAAGCCGTACGCGCCCGCGGTCTTTCTGTTCAAGGACGGCAATCAGGGCGCCATCCTGCCCGAGCATCTCCTGGGCAAGCTGCACGATCTCAATCGCGCGGCCTTCAATGCGAAGCCCGTGGGCTCGGGTCCGTACGTTTTCGTGCGTTGGGCGCACGGCAACGAGCTGGTCTTCCGCGCCAACCCGGCGTATTTTCGCGGCAGGCCCAACATCGAAAACGTCATCATCACATTCGTGCCCAACCAAAACACGCTAACGGCACAAACGCGCACGCACGAGGTCGACGTCTTCTATAGCGTGTCGCCGCTGCAGGCGCAGCAGCTGCAGGGGGCGCCCGGGCTCGCCATGCGCACGACGTCGACGCTGCACTGGGAACACCTCAACTTCAACACGCGCAAAGCGCCGCTCGACGATGCGGCCGTGCGCCGCGCGCTGTGCGCGGCCATCGACGAAGCCGCGGTTTTTCGCGATTTCTACCACGGCTTCGGACGCAACGCGCCGACGCACTTCAATCCCGATTACGGATGGGGCGATCCGTCGCTCGGCTATCTGAAGTACGATCCGCATGCGGCGGGCGACGCGCTCGCACGCGAGGGCTGGAAGCTCGGCACGGACGGCTACCGCTATAAGAACGGTACGAAGCTCGCTTTCGATATCTCGACCGTCGCCGGCGTTAAGGCGCGCGAAGCGATCGAAGTCTTTCTGCAGAGCGAGTGGAAGGCCGTCGGAGCCGACGTGACGGTGCGCAACTTTCAGGCCGCGGCGCTGTTCGCGCCGGCCGCGATGGGCGGAATGCTCGCGAGCGGCAAGACCGACGTCGCGCTCTTCGAGTGGGACAACGTCAACCCCGATCCCGACGACGAATCGTACGTCGGTCCGGACAACGTGCCGCCGAAAGGGCAGAATTATTCGTTCTACGACAACGCTCGCGTCGGTGTGCTCGAACGAGCCGGCCTCGAGACGTTCGATTCGGCCAAAAGGCATGCCGACTATGCGGCGATCGCGCGCGCGCTGATCCGCGACGTGCCCGAATACGTCCTCGATTGGAAGCCCGAGATCGTCTACTACGACGACGCGCTCGTCGGCGTCGAGCCCGAACCCGTGGGCTCGGACCTCTGGAACATCGCGCAATGGCGCTTCAAATAGTGGGCAGAAGCGCTGCATGACGCTCGCGACGCTCCGTGCGACCATCGACGGATTCAACGCCGACAAGGCACCGCGCCTCGCGGCCGCGATCGCTTACTCGACGATCTTTTCGATCGCACCGCTCTTCGTCGTCCTCATCGCGGTCGCGACATCGATTCTGGGCAAGAGCGCGAACGTCGAGCACCAGCTGATCGACATCGTGCAGAAGAACGCCGGCGACGCGGCGGCGAAGACCGTTGCCGACATCGTGCGGACCAACATCGAGAAGCCGCACCAAGGGCTCGTCGCCCAGATCCTCGCGTGGATCGCGTTCGCGTTCGGCGCGAGCGGTTTGTTCGCGTCGCTTCAGGATTCGCTCAACGCCGTGTGGGGCGTCGAGGCGACCAAGGGCGGCTGGCAGCGCTTGGTACGCGACCGGGTCGCATCCTTCGGGATGATCGTCGTCGTGGGTTTCTTGCTGCTCGTCACCTTCATCGCGAACGGCCTCGTCGCGGTCGTGACGTCGGACGTTGCGAAATACGCGCGTTTCGTTTCCGATCCGCGCTTGCTGGCACTCGTGGAGCAGCTGCTGAGCCTCGCGATCGTCACCGTCATCTTCGCGCTGATCTACAAGGTGCTCCCCGACGTCAACGTGTCGTGGGGCAGCGTATGGTTCGGCGCGATCGCGACCGCGATTCTCTTCACGATCGGCGAATATCTGATCGGGCTCTACTTCGCCTATGCGGGCGTGGCGTCGGCCTACGGCGCGGCGGGCTCGTTGCTCGTCGCGCTGCTCTGGATCTACTACTCGGCGATGATCCTGCTGCTCGGTGCGGAGTTCACGAAAGTGCATGCGAAGCGAGCGCGTCTGGCGGTGCCGTCGCTCATACGCGCGACCCTCGACCGGCCGGCGGGCTCGGACCCCCGCCAGCCCGTCGATAAGCCGGCGTAGCGCGCAAGCCGCCTTACGGCGCGATGAATCGAAAAGACGATATCGTACGTTTATGATGACGATGCACAACCGTTCGTTCTTTGCCGCCGCGCTCGTACTGCTGTGCTCGAGCGCGAGCCTTTCCGCCGGCGCCGCCCCCGCGCCACACCTCGAGAAAGCCGTGCTCGCCGGTGGTTGCTTCTGGGGCATGCAGGACGTCTTCGAAAACGTCCGTGGCGTTACGAACGTCGTCGTCGGCTATTCGGGCGGTTCCAAAGCGACCGCCGATTACGAAACGGTGAGTTCAGGCTCGACGGGTCACGCGGAATCGGCCGAAATCACGTTCGACCCGGCGAAGATCTCGTATGAAAAATTGCTGCGAATCTATTTCACGGTCGCGGCCGACCCGACCGAACTCAACCGTCAAGGCCCGGATTCGGGAACGCAGTATCGCGGCGTGATTTTCTATGAGAACGCCGCGCAACAGGCGACCGCGAAAGCACTCATCGCGAAAATGACCGCCGACCGGACGTTTTCGGCACCGATCGTCACGCAAGTCGTTGCCTACAAAGCGTTCTATCCGGCCGAAGCGTACCATCAGCATTTCGCCGACAAGAATCCCGACTACCCGTATATCGTGATCAACGATGCGCCGAAAGTCGCAGACTTGCGAGCGAAGTTTCCGGACGTCGCGAAGAAAGGCTGACCGCCCCCTGGGATCAGCTCTCGGTGCCGCCGCCGCCGTGCAGTTGCGCCTCGTTCGCCGACGCGCACTTCTCATGACCGCACGTACAGACGATCTCGGTCGGATCTTTGCCCGCATCCGAAGCACAGTAGTCCGAGCAGGATGTCTGAGCGAGCGGAATTTCGCACAGGCACGCGAGATTGTCGCAACGGGTCGTTTCGGTAGCCATCGGTATACGAGTTCCCGCCCGGTGGCTCGCTCAATCGCCGAACTTCCCTCGGACCCCCGCAATGGGCTATACTACACGTATATGACGTTTTTGACCCAGGTGAAATCATAGCCCGCCGCCGCAACGCTCCGACCGCCCCTTCGCCACGTACGGCCGAAGAGACGACGAAAGAGACGCCGCTCGAACTCTTTGGAACGATCAAACAGGTCTTCCCGAGCACGACGTTCGCGGTCGAACTCGAAACCGGTCAGACGATCCTCGCGCACATCGCGGGCCGCCTGCGCCGCCATCGCATCAAGATCTTGCCGGGCGATCGCGTCGATCTCGAGATCTCGCCTTACGATCTCACCAAGGGCCGCATCGTCTACCGTTATCGTGCCGGAGAAGCGCGCCGCTCGTAAGACGCGGGACGAGCCTTAGGAAGGCTCGTCTTTTTCGTGTTGCGCGTACTGCTTCTGGTCGAAATACCAGTCCGGAAGCGTCTTGGGAAACGAGATGTCGCGAAACGCGTAGTCGATCGTCGAGCCGTCGCCCGAGTAGCCGTCGCCGACGACGCCGTGAATGTCGGTGACGACCGGGACGCCTTCGAGAGTTCCGAGCGTGATCGTAAAAGTCACGCCGTAAACGTCGGACGAGCCGAGGATGAAGAGTTTGTCCGTCGCGACGAGCTTGCGCAGTTCCAGCGTCTGCCGGTCGGCATAGATTTCGCGTAGGCGATTCCGGTCGGGATCGCGGATCGGCAGCACGGTGAGATGGTAGAGCTCGCCCTCTTTCTTGACTTCCGACACGCGGTAGTCGAAGAGTCCGCGCGCGGTTACCGTGGTGATCGTCAGCAGCGGCGACGACGCGGGTTCGGGCGTCGGCACGAACGAGACCGGATGCGGCTTGACCGGCGCCGCTTCGAACACGTCGGCGGTCGGCGGACCGGGGTCGCGCGCTTCGTTGAATGCCGGCCGGTCGAAGATCATCTCGCCGCGATTGATGCCGCGATAGATCTTTCGTGTCAGCGCCGCGCGATCGAGATTGCGCACCCAATACTTGTTCTTGTACGACTCCGAGTAATCGGGAAAGCCTTGATCCGTAAGCTGCTTGCGCTCGAGGGTGTACACTTCGTACGCCGGCGGCGGCCGGTGAGACCGGAACGTGCTGCGGATAAGCACGAAGAGCTTGT
>CAZZUZ010000241.1:0-291 GCA_964657315.1 Vulcanimicrobiota bacterium | reverse complement strand
GGTTCGACCGCGTCGTATTTGCTCGCGGCATTGGCGCCGCCGGCCGCGACCGGCGGCGCCGGAGATGCCGAGAGCGCGAGCGTCGCCGCCACGGCAAGGATCGGCGCGAGCAAGGACGTGAGCATGGTGCGCGATTTCGTCGCACGCCGCAGACGCCCCGTTCGTTCAGGCGGGCTACGCGAGCCCGAGTTGCGTACCCGGCCGCTCGCGGTCGCCGAACGCGTGCGTTTTGGCTTTGCCCCAGTAGCGCGAGTAGCGTGCGAGATCGGTCTGGCGGTCGAGTGGGGCGAG
>CAZZUZ010000240.1:0-4899 GCA_964657315.1 Vulcanimicrobiota bacterium | reverse complement strand
CGCTTGGTGACGCCCGAGGTCTCGAGCACGATCGGCGCGTTTTTGTCGACGACGTGTTCCGCGATCGAGAGCGCGCGCGGTAATTCGACGCCGAGCGAACCCGGTTCGAGCGATGCCTCGTGCTCGGCCATCTCCGTGTCGGCATCGACCTTCTTGTGACCGTTCGACGAGCCGTTGCCGGACGCGTGGCCGTTGGCGGGAGTCGCGGGGCTCGTCGCTCCGGAGGCGAGATCCGATACCGGACCGGCCGCCGTCGCGCCGGCGAGCGCGGTGCCGCCTTGACGCGCGCTGCGCCGTTCGCGGTCCTGCACGCGTTGCATCTTGCGCAGACGGCGCGTCATAGCGTCGGGCAGCAGCCCGACGGGACGGATCATCAGCACCGCGACGAGCACGATGCCGTACACGATGAGACTCCAGATGGCGGACTGATCGGGGCTGAGGTGCAGCACGCTCTTGAGGACCGGATCGAGCGCACCCAAGAGTATGACGCCCAGGACCGAGCCGAAGAGGTTGCCCGAACCGCCGATGACGACCATGGCCACCATCGCGGACGATTTTTCGAAACCGAAGTCCTGCGGCGAGGCGATCTGCGCGTTGAGTACGAGCATCGCGCCGGCCAATCCAGCCATACCCGACGTCACGCCGAACACGGTGAGTTTGTACAAGAACACGTTCTTGCCAAGCGACCGGGCGGCGATTTCGTCTTCGCGAATTCCGCGCAGTACGCGGCCGAACGGCGATTCGCCCATGCGCCAGCAGATGAAATACGTCGCGAGCGCCGAGATCGCGATCGGCCAGATGAACTGACTGGGATCCGAGAGCGACGTGGAGCCGATGGTGAGCGGCCCGATGTTTTGGAGACCGTAGCTGCCGCCGAGCGCGTTGACCGTCGTCGTGAGCATGATGATGATCGTCTGCACGGCGAGCGTGAGAAGAATCAACCATTCGGTGGTCAGCCTCAGCGCGGGGATCGCGATCAGGAGACCGATGAGCACCGCGAGCCCGACGCCCCCGGCGACGTCGCCGATGAGCGACGTGTGGCCGTGCAAGAAGAGAAACGCCACCGTGTAGCCGCCGACCGCGCCGAATGCGGCGTGAGCGACCGATACCTGCCCCGTATATCCGAGCAGCAGGTTGAGCGACATCGCGAAGATCGCATAGATCAGCGTCTGATCGGCGAACGAAAAAAGCAGCTCTTTATCCACGCGCTATACCTTTGCCAAACCCGGCTTCGGAGCCGAGAAGATCTTCTTGAGACGATCGCCGAGTTGAACCGGACGCATCGCTACGTAGACGAGCAGAATCGCGAACACGACGACCGAGGTCCACTGGGTCGGCAGAAACAGGGCGCTGAGGCTCTCGACGAGACCGAGTGCGAGCCCGATGAGCCCGACGGTCAGCGGCGGCGTCCCCAGACCCGCGACGAACGCAACGACGAGTGCGTAGAACATCGGAACGAGTCCCATGTCGGGCTTGGCCGACGTGCCGGTCGCGGTCATCACCGCCGCCACGCCGCCCAGCGCCGAACCGATCGCGAAGACGACCATGTAGATGAATTGCGGGCTGACGCCGACGCAGAGGCTCATCTCCCAATTGGCCCGCACCGCACGGATCATGCGTCCGAGCGTCGTGCGCGCCATGACGAACGAAAGGATGCCGATGAGCACCCAGGCGACGATGAAATTCGTGAGCTGCAGCGACGTCAACGTCATGTACTGCGTGAGCGGCCCGAGATTGAGCGCTTCGTTATCGAATCCGCCGATCGAAGCGGCGGCCCGTGCGGTCGCCACGACTTGGATCAGATTGCGGCCCGTGATCGATATCCCGAGCGACGCGACGAAGATCAGCAGTAGTGCGTTTCCGCCATTGCGCAGCGCGATTCGCGAAAGCGGATAGTACACGAACTTCTCGATGGCCACGCCGAGTGCCGCCGCCGCCAGCGCGCCCAAAATCACGCCCGGCCAGAACGGCAAATTCCAGAGCGTGGTCGCCCAGGACGCGACGAACGCCGCGAGCGTGTACGACACCGCGTAGGCGATGTGGAATCGGCCGCTGACCCCGATGATTAAGGCAAAACCTACGCCCAGGAGAGCGTAGGTCGTGCCTTTGTCGATTCCGATGATGAGTTGTTGCAGAAAACCGGCGAGCGTCATCGCTGCACCCCTTGTCTAGATGAGGCGGAAGTCTTTGCCGCCGATATCGAAAGTGGCAAGTGTGTTCATCGTGCCGTTCTTGTACTGAAGGATGCGCATCGGACGCGTCGCGACAGAGTGGTCGTTCAAATTGAACGACATCGTGCCGACGGTGGTCGAAGTGCCGCCATAGAGGCTCTTGACGGTCGGGTTCATCTGCAGCGCCGCATCGAGTTGCACGCCGTCGCGCGGATTGCCGCCCTTTTTGATCACGCGACGCATACAATCCCATAGCGTGAAAAAGTCTTCGTACGTATTCGCGCTGTAGAAATCGGGAGCGTAGCCCGGTTCCATCTTTTTGAATTCGCTGACGTAGAACTTCGCCCAGGGGTTGCTCGGATGGTCTCCATCGAAATAATCGAATGCGAAATAGAGATTGTTGTACGCCGGCCCCGCGACCTGACGCGCGGCGATCGTATCGGCGAACGTGAAGACCGGCTTGTTGATACCCGAGAGCGCGTACTGCTTCATGAAGTAGCCCGGGTCTTCGGTGTACATCGCGATGAAGACGACATCGGGATTGGACGCCTTGATCTTCTGGATGTTCGACGAGTAGTCGGTCTCGCTGATCGGCGTGCGCTCGTCGGCGACGATCGAGATGCCGGCTTTGGCGAAATACTTCTTGGCGTCGTCGAGAATGCCGTTGGTGAGCGGACCGAGATCCCAGCCGCAGAACGCGGCCTTCTTGACGTTCGGCATCTTCTTCTGAAGGTAGAGCGAGAGCCCCGGAATCGCGTCCGACGGCGTCTTTGCGATCGTGCCCCAGAAGTACGGCTTGTCGACCGCAAGCTCCGTACCGCCGGTACCGTCGAGACTAAAAATCTTGAACTTGCGAATGCCCGGAACCATCGAGCCGAGGTCGGCCGAGTACGAGGCCAGTTCCATCCCGACTTTGGCCGCGCCGAGTTCGCGCGTGGCCTCCACGCCGGCATCGGGATCGCCCGATTTATTGTCCTTGACGATCAAGTTGATCGTCGGACCGCCGAGCTCTTTGATGTGCTTGATCGCCAAGTGCGGCAAGTCCATCATGTGCGAACCGTAGATGGCGCCGAAGCCGGTGAGCGGGAACACGAGACCGCAGTCGACCGTCAGTCCCTTGCCCGCATATTTCGGGTCGATACCGAGCAGCGATTGCAGTTCCTTGATCGAGGGAACCCCGCCCGCAGCGGCACTCGCCATGTTCGGAATTCCCGCGGAGGCGGCGGTCACTCCGCGGCCGTACAAAGAAATTCTACAAATTCGGTTTTAACTTGCCGAAGTAACTTACCTCCATGTTGGCATCGCGTGTTACGATGCGAATATCCGCCTCTCGTTCTGCTGTTTTCGGAGGACGAATACCACGTGAGACAAGCCCGTCCGCGGGTCTACGCCGGACTCTCGGCCGCCGAACGTTCGCAGGGCAGGCGCCTGCGCCTGCTGGCCGCCGCACGCGAATGCTACGGTACCGTTGGGTTGCGCCGAACCACCATCCCGCAGCTCTGCCGGGAGGCCGGCGTCACCGCGCGCCATTTCTACGAACTCTTCGAGACGCAAGAGGCGCTGTTGCGTGCGGTGTACGATGAAATCTGCGCCGAACTCCTGGCGGCGCTCGCGCCCGAAATGCAGGCCCACGGCACCATCGCCGAACGTATCCGTGCGTGCGCCGCGGCGTACTTCGCGTTCGTTACGGCCGACGCGCGCGGCGCACGAATTTTTGCCATGGAATGGATCGACGTGGGTTTCGCGTTCGAACGGCGGGAGCAGGCCATCCGCGAGATCTTCATAGGAACGACGGCGGCGCTCGCAGAGAACAAGACGATCGACGTCGAGCTGCTCGCGGTTTCGCTCGTCGGAGTGGCGAAGGCGCTGACCGCGCAATGGGTCATGGCGCGTTCCGATAAGCCGTCCGCCGAGGCGATGACGGAGCACCTCGCGACGATTTGGTCGCGCGCGCTACGGCTGCGCGAGTTCGCTCTGCCCTAGTGCCCTAGGGGACCATGCCGACGAGCCGCTCGGCGTCGGTCACGATGATGTTGGTCGTGCGCATGTCGATGAGCTTTTCGTCCCAGAAACGGTTGAGCGTGCGGTTGACGGTCTCGCGGGTCGTGCCGATCATGTTGGCCATCTCTTGATTGGTCAGGCGCAGCGAGATGCGCGTGCCGTTGGGCACGGGTTCGCCGAAATTCTGGGTGAGATTTATGAGCAGGGACGCGAGCCGCGAGCGGATGTCCTGAGACGTCGTAGCAGAAATTAACTTGTTCGCGGCCCGCAGGCGTTCCGAGAGCGCGATGACCAGCAGCCGTCCGATGCGCGGGCTGCGGTCGATGAGCGCGAGAAAATCCTCGCGTTCGATCGCGCCGACTTCGACGTCGGTGAGCGTGCGAACGCTCGCGGCGCGGACGGCCGTATCGAAGATGCTCATCTCGCCGAAAAAGTCGCGCTCTTTGAGAATGGAGAGGATCATCTCGCGTCCGTCGGGCGCGACGCGGACGATCGCAACCGAGCCCGTGATGATGAGATAGAACGTCTGCCCGGGGTCGCCTTCGCGAAAGATCATCTGATGTTTCGGGAAGCGCCGCGTCGAGACGAGCTGCGCGACCTCGGCCAGTTCGGCATCGTCGAAATCCCGGAAGAGCGGAACCGTTCGCAGGGCGTCTAGTCCGATCGTGCGGTTGTGTCCATCGTCGCGGGGTTTCGGTACGGTCATGATATCGTCGGTATCGGTCAC
>CAZZUZ010000239.1:0-4929 GCA_964657315.1 Vulcanimicrobiota bacterium | reverse complement strand
CGAACTGCAGCTCGCCGACCGCCGCAAAGATCGGTTCCGAATGCACGGCGTTGGCCGCGTAGAAGACTTGGATCGCGCCCTCTTCCGAAAGCTGCGCGATGCCTTTCTGAAACGATTTGTACGAGCCCGTATCGATGTTGCGCACGCTCGAGAAGTGCTCGGGCGCGAACGACGGAATCGGGTCGTAGCGCAGCGGCGTGCCGGTGCACAGCGTATCGCCGATCGCGAAACTGCCCGGATTCGCGAGGCCCACCACGTCGCCCGCGAACGCCTCGTCGACGACTTCGCGATCGCTCGCGAAGAGCTTCATCGCGCGCGTGACGCGCACGTCCTTACCCGTTCGAACGTTGCGTACGGTCATGTCGCGTTCGAACTTTCCGCTGCACACGCGCAAGAACGCGATGCGGTCGCGATGGCGCGGATCCATGTTCGCCTGGATCTTGAAGACGAAACCCGAGAACGCGTCGGAATCGGGTTCGACAAATTCTTGCTCCGACGCGCCCGCGCGCGTGGCGAGCCGGGGACGCGGCGGCGGCGCCATCGAGAGAAATCCGTCCAAGAACAGGGCGACACCGAAATTGGTTACTGCGCTCCCAAAGAAGACCGGCGTCGATTCGCCGCTCATGAGCCCCGCCTCGTCGAACGAGGTACCCGCGCCTTCGAGCAATTCGAGACCGTCGCGGAATTCGCGGTAGGTCGCGTCGTCCGTGATCGATGCGAAGGCCGGATCGTCGATGTCGGTCACGCGCACGGGCGCGCGCTTGGCGCCGTGCTCCGTTCGTTCGAAGAGGTGGACGTCTTTGGTCAGCCGGTCGTATACCCCGCGAAACGATGGACCGTTGCCGATCGGCCAGTTCACCGGATACGTCCCGATGCCGAGCACTTTCTCCAGTTCGTCGAGCAGTTCGAGCGGATCGCGCGTCGGACGGTCCATCTTGTTGATGAACGTGAAGAGCGGAATGCGCCGCGCGCGGCAGATCGCGAACAGCTTTTTCGTCTGCGGCTCGACGCCTTTGGCGGCGTCGATGAGCATCACCGCGCTATCCGCTGCGAGCAGCGTGCGATACGTGTCCTCGCCGAAATCTTGGTGACCCGGCGTGTCGAGCAGATTGATCGTATGGCCCTTGTACGGAAACTGCAGCACGGTCGAGGTGATCGAGATCCCGCGCTCGCGTTCGAGTTCCATCCAGTCGGACGTTGCCGAGCGCGCGCGGCGGCGCGCCGCGACCTGACCCGCGGTATTGATCGCGCCGCCGTAGAGCAGCAATTTTTCGGTGAGCGTCGTCTTGCCGGCGTCGGGGTGCGAGATGATGGCGAACGTGCGCCGTTTCTCGACCGCGTCGGCAAAGGCGGAATCGGGCGATGACATCGGTACTACGACTCTACGCTGCCGGGCATTCGTTGCACTTCATCGCGCGGCGAACGCGGGCGCGCTTCCGTCGCGCAGCGCGTAGACCCGCACGCTCTCGGCTCCGTTCGCGTACCGGTCGATCACGAGGTCCCGGTCCCACACGTAGAAGCGCGCGTCGGGCGGGACGCGCAAGCGCGTGTCGCCGCGCCGAACGACGACCGCGGACCGTTCGCCGACGTCCAGCCGGCAGTCGGCCGTCGCGAGACGCACGTTGCGAACGCGTTTCCAAGCGGCGCGCTCGAGACCGGCCTCGTGGGCGCGGACGTACGCGAGCGGGCCGCCGATCGCGCGTTTCTGACGGAAGCACTCGGGGAGCGCCGAGAGCGCCCACGGCGCATCGCCTTCGAGCGCGGCCCCGGTTGCGAGCGACGTCGATCCCGGTCCGGGAGGCGGTGCCGAAGGCGCGACGCCCGTGCCGTACGGCTCCGGGCTCGATTCCGGGCCCGTGGTGTGGCGCCCGAGCGCGAGCAACACGAAGATACCGGCGAGCACGATCGCGGTCGCGACCGCGAAATAGCGGATCACTTCAACGTCGTGGATGCGATCGGATCGCCGTCGGGCGTTACGACGTCGAGGAACGAGTGCGGCCGGTACACGGAGTTCGGCACGATCCAGAGCGTGTACGTCCGGTAACTCTCGGCCGGTTCGCCGCCGTCGGCCGGCGAGCGTTCGAAGGCGACGATCCGCACGCGGTCGGAGTTCGCGCGGATCGACTCGATCGTTTGCTTGAATCCGGTCGCGGTATGCGGCCCCATGAGCAGCAAGACGCCGAACTCGTGATTGAAGCGGACCGGTGCTTTAATACCAAACGATTCGAGGTCGCGGCGATTGCGCACGACTTCGATCTGACTGCCATTCGTGCCGAGCACCGTACCTTGCGCGTACGTCTTGACGCGAACTTCGCGGCAGCCGACCAAGAGCAAGAGGAGCAGAGCGAGCGCGCAACGCTTCACGCGTCCCGCGTTCGCGGGATGCGTCCCCGGGCCTCGCGAAACAAAGCGCCGTGATCGCACGTGTCCTCGCGGTCGTCTTATCGACGGCGGCGAGTTCGTCCACCTCGACCGTCGACACGACCGCCGGCTCTGCCGCGGCCGCGCCTCCGGCTCTGCGCGAGATCGTCGAGTCGCCGTCTTCGGCGAACATGTGCGCGAACGTCGTCGTGCACGTCAACGCCGCCATCCTCACGACCCTGCGCGACGATGCCGCGATCTCGCACGCGGTCGCGAAGCTCAAAGCGACCGACTTCGAAACCCTCGGCGGCACGCGCCGGGCCGCGGTCGCCGACATCGTCCGGACGTCGAACGACCTCGCCGAAAACGTCGACCGGGCAAAATCCGAAACCCGGCGGCTGCGCGACTATGCGGTGCATCCGGCCGGCGCCGACCGCAGCGCCGAGATCGCGGCCTTCGTCGACCCGCTCGACGCCGCGCTCGACGGTCAGCGCAAAGCCGCGGACGACCTGGCCGCGTTCGTCACCGCCCTCGAGTATCACGATATGCGAGAGAGCGCGCGTCAGGCGGCGCTCGTGCGTCAGACCGACCCCGACGACCCCGATACGTTCCATTCCGACGGCCGCATGCCGACCGCCCTGTCGACCCCGAGCGGCGTCACCATGGATCACGGCCCCAGCCCCGCGATTTCGGCAAGGACGCAAGCGAGCGATTTGGAGACGTTGGGAACGGCGATCGCGGCCGACGAGGCCCGGGCCGCCGTCCGCAGCGAATCCGCAGTCGGGGGCTGTTAGCCCGAAGTCGTTGCCCGGCTTCGGTTCCGGCTCTAAACTCAAGGATGTTGTGAAGCTTTTTCGCGGCTTCGCGGTTGCCGCAGCGGTACTCGCGTTCGCCATCGCCGTTCTCGGAAGTTGGGTCCGCATCAACCACGCGGGCATGACCTGCCCGGATTGGCCGCTGTGTAACGGCAAGCTCGTGCCTTCGTTCGCCGGAGGCGTGATCTTCGAATGGTCGCATCGCGCGATCGTGCTCGTCGAATCGTTCGTGGTGCTCGGCGCCGTGGTCACCGGCTGGCGCATCCGTCGCGAGATCGCGGGCGTAACGGCAACGGTCTACGTGCTGTGTGCGGTCTTCCTCATCCAAGTGTTGCTCGGCGGCGCGACCGTTTTTCTCTCGAACAGCCCGCCGTCGGTCGTGCTCCATTGGGGCGCCGGCATGTCGCTGCTCGCGAGCTCGACCGTTCTCGCGGTGCTTTCGATCATGCGGCCCGAGCCGCGGAGAATCGCCGGGTTGTTTCGCGGCGACGTCGCCACGGGCACGCTCGTCGCAGCGGCGCTGGCCGCCTTCGCGACGATGTGCGTCGGCGCGTACGTGAGTTCGAGCAACGCCGGCCTCGCGTGTACGACGGTCCCGGCGTGTAACGGCGGCGCGCCGTTCGGCGACGGCTCGACCGCGCAATTCGTGCAGATGCTGCACCGGCTCTTCGCGTTCGCGAGCGTGCTGCTCGCGGTGTACGCCGCCTGCGTCTGCTTCGCCACGCGCGCGAACGCAACCGTGCGCGGCTTCGCCCTCGGCGGCTGCGCGCTCATCGTCGCGCAGATCGCACTCGGCATCGCAAACGTCCTCTGGCTGCTGCCGATCGACTTACGCGAAGCGCACGCGGCCAATGCCGCCGCGACCTTCCTCGCCTTCGTCCTCGCCGCGACGTTTGCGGCACTCGAGCCGCATCGCGCGACGGCGTCGGCTCCCGAACGCGTCGCCGTACGCAGAACGACGTCGGCCGCATGAGTTCGACGCTCTCCCGCTTGGACGGCGCCGTGCCGCTGCAGCCGGCCGGGCTGCGCGGTACGCTCAACGACTTTTACGAACTCTCGAAGCCGCGCATCATCTATCTCTTGCTCATCACCACGTTCGCCGCGATGGTGATGGCGCAGCGCGGGATCCCGCCGCTCGGGCTGCTGCTCGCGACGCTCGTTGGCGGCGCGTTCGCGGCCGCATCGGCCGGCGCGTTCAACTGCATGATCGAGCGCAAGACCGACCTGCTCATGACCCGCACGATGACGCGGCCGTCGGCTACCGGCCGCATCTCCACCGCCGCGGGCTACGCGTACGCCGTGGCGGTCGGCGCCGTCTCGTTCGCAATCCTTTACCACTTTACGAATCCGCTGGCCGCGTGGCTATCGCTCGCGGGCAACGCGTACTACGTCGTGATCTATACGCTGTGGCTCAAACGCGCGACGACGCTCAACATCGTCATCGGCGGAGCCGCGGGTGCGGTCCCCCCGCTCGTCGGCTGGGCCGCGGTCGCGCATAGCGTCGGCGGGCCCGCCATCGGCCTCTTCGCGCTCATCTTCTTGTGGACGCCGCCGCACTTCTGGGCGCTGGCGTTGATGGCAAATACCGACTACGCGAAGGCGAACATCCCGATGCTGCCCAACGTACGCGGCGCGCAGCGTACGAAGGTCGAGATATTCGTCTACACCGTCGTACTGGTCGTCATGTCGCTCGCGCTCACGCCGCTGCACGTGATGGGGCTGTGGTATTTCGTCCCGGCCGCGATCCTCGGCG
>CAZZUZ010000238.1:0-5015 GCA_964657315.1 Vulcanimicrobiota bacterium | reverse complement strand
AGATGACGGAGATCGTTTGAAGCGCGACGACTTCGTCCGCGCGATCGACGACCGCAGCCGCGAACGAACGCGAAAGCTCGCGCGGACGAGCGTCGCGGGCGAGCTCGTCGAGTTCGGCCCGCGCGTAGACCGCGCCGACGTCGTCGCAAACGACGCCGCCGAAGTGCTCGGCGAGATCGCGTGCGAGCCGAGCGAGCAGAACCTCCGCGCGCACCGCATCGGCGGGCGCGGTGGCTTCCGTGAATCCATCGATGCGCAGCGCGTCACGGGCGGCCGTCCCGCTCGCGAGCGCGAGATCCGGCCGCAGTGTCGTCGCCGCGGCTCCGATGTGCGAGACGGCGACCACCGTCTGCGCGTCGACACCGAAGCCGAACGCGGCGACGACGTCGCGTTCGCCCGCCGAGAAACGCTCGGCCTCCGCCCGTCGGGCCGCGCACACGGCGAACACCCGCTCGCGATCGGCCGGCGCGGCGAGCGCGACGACGACGCCCGAACGCAGCGTCACCGTGAGGGAGCCGTATCGATTGCAGGCCCGCGACCCTGCGCGAGCTCGTGCTGCAGCGGATCGCTCACGACGGCCATGCCCGTTTGCGGATCCGCCTTGATGATCACTTGATGCCCTTCGACGGGCGGATCGCCCGCGAGCTTCGCCGCGTCGTACGAGATCCACTGACCGCGATTGTATTGTTGGACTTCGCCGTCGCGAGCCCACGAGATCGAGCCATAGGTGCTCTGCTTGCCGTCCCACGGTTTGGCATTGTCGTGATGGACGCCGACGTCCGCCGGGCCGCGCGCGATCCGGTCGGCGACTCCGGCGAGGGTCTCGCGCGTATCGTTCTCTTCGCGCCGCTCGCGCACGGCTTCGGCGATCTGCGACGCGCCCACGCGTTGATCGAGTCTGAGTAACGCGACGCCGACGTCGCCCGGCACTTTCGACGCGAGCGAGATGTGCGTGAGGTCGGACGGCGTCTTCGCGACGAGGATACCGTCCGCGAGTAACTTGCGCTCCTGGGCATCGGAGATGTTGGGCGCGTACGTCACCATGTGCTTGCCCCCGGCTCTAGCCTCGGCTTGCATTTCGCGCAGCATCGCGTTCGTGGCGGCCGTGAAATCTTTGCTCGTGCGGATGTCGACGACGAGGTCTTTGCCCGACGCGAAGATCCGACCGTTCGCGCCTTTGAGTTTCTCGGCATCTTGCAAGAACGTGCCCGTCGCGTCGTGCTGCAGTTTCGCGAGCGCCGGTTCCGTGGGGTGCAGGCTCTCGCGGCCATCCCGGACGGCGGTCACGAGCCGCGACACGTCCATGCCGTCGCGGACCAGGTCTTTCGTCACCTGGGCCCACGCCGCGGCCCGATTCGCCGGCGGCGCCTGCGCGGCGAGCGCGACGTCTTCGATCGTTTTCTTCGTATCGGTGAGCGTGGTCGTCACCGTGTTTTTCAGCTCGCGTGCGACTTTGAATTTGTCGAGGATCTTTTCCGTGAGCTCGATGCCGGCATTGAAGTGTTCCATCGCGTGCGCGGTGCTTTTGGAAAGCTCTTTGACCGCGTCTTTACCGATCGATGCTTCGAGTTTTTCGAGTCCGATCGCGCCGAGTTTTTCGCCGCCGTGCTCGAGCACGAATTTCGCGGCGGTCGTCAATCCTTTGTCGAGCAGTTTCCCTTCGGGACCCACGAAGTTGCTCGCGATCGAGATGCCGGCGAGCACGCGATCGGCGACGGTGACGTCGGGCTTCTCGCTCAACAGCGTGTTGACGTCGTTGCCGAGAAGCTGATCGTAGGCCCAGACGGCGGCGCCCTTTGCGGCCGCGCCCGGATCTGCTTCGATCGCCTTAATCTCGTTACGCGTTGCGGCGACGGCCTCGAGCGTGCCATGTTTGATGGTATCGAAGAGAGACACGGTCGCTGGCCATTCTGCGCTTCCCGCGTTCGTTCATTCGAAGAGGAAATGTGACGCGCGGCATGGCTCGGGCCCGATCCGTCCGAAGGGCCCGGCATGAAAACGACGCGAGCGCTTACGCTTGCCTGGGCCGCGACGTTCGCCGCGACCGCGTCCGGCCTCGCGCCGCACCCCTCCACCGCGAGCGGAAGCTTTTACCCGAGCGTGCCGGCTCACGCCGCGATCAAGAGCGCGACCGGCACGCTGATCGATTTCGGTGAAGGCAACGGTTCGGGGTCGCTCACGCTGCGCGAAGCCTCGGGGTCGCACGACTACTACCTGGCCCGCAGCGTGACGCTCGACGGGAAAGCCGTGACGTGTGCGAGCCCGCCGCAAGCCGGCGTCCGCTTCGATAAGACGCAGTGTCCGTATTGGCCGCGTAGCGTCGTGCTCGGGAAGACGCGCGTCGTCGTGAAGTATTGGACGCAGTTGCGACCGGACTCCGACGAAAAGGGCTCCGTGCGCGTCGTCGCGAGCATCGCGAGCGTTCGATGAACGGCCGCACATCCGCGCGTTTCCGACCGATACCGCGGGCGTCATGACCGATTACGGCGCTGCGATCGGCGAGCGCGACCTCGTGAAGCCGCCGGACCTGCCCTTCATCGCGATCGGCGACATCGCCGCCAAAGGTAACCCGGCCGCGTTTCGCAAGCTCTTCCTCGCGTTCACGTATAGCGACGGCGAGTCGGGCGAATCGCTGCTGGACGCGACGACCAAAGCGTCGCTCGCGCGGCCGGCGCTCGCGCTGCAGACGATCGCCGCGCTTCCGACCGCCGATGTGCTCTGCCAGGACGGACCGGGCCGTGCGCTCGCGCACGCTCGGCCGGGAATCGCGCCGGGCGAATTGGTTTAGGCTTGAACCGCTCGCTCTTCACGTCATCGCTCCTCGCCGCGCTCGCGCGCCGTCCCGTCGCGTTTCGCACCGAACTCGCGGCCGCGCGTTCGCATGCGCGCACGCTGACGGTGCGCCATCTCGGTGCGCTCGTCACCACGCGCACGACGTTCACGATGAAACAGCTCGCGGCGCTCGCGCCGCTGGCGACCACGCACGATCGCGCGCGCATCGCGAAGGCCTTCGCCGCTATCGAATCGGCCGCGCTGCAGCCCGCATCGGAAGCCCGCGAACAGCGCTGGCATCTGACCTTCGCCGATGCGGCGGGCGCGACGCTGCTCGTCGTGACGTCGTCGGTTTTCAAGCCCGAAGACGGCACGATCGCGGGCCGTCCCGTCCGCTTCGGCAACGCCGCGTTCGCCGAATTTCTGCGCGACGCGTTCGCGCCGGGCGAGCCGGTCTAGCGATGCGCTTGCGACCGATGTTCGCCGCGCCGCACGAGGACAACGTCCCGGTCGGTTCCCTACCGTATGCCAAACGCGGAGGCACCGCTCCCTCGCCCGGTCAAAGACGCTTGCAACGTCGCACGAATTCGCACGAGGACTGTTTCGATGCCGTTATCTAAGCGCATGGCCGCCGAGGCGTTCGGCACGTTTTGGCTCGTCTTCGGCGGGTGCGGATCCGCGGTGCTCGCCGCGGGTTTTCCCGGGTTCGGCATCGGCTTTGCGGGCGTTTCGCTCGCGTTCGGATTGACGCTGCTCACGATGGTGTACGCCATCGGCCCGATCTCGGGATGTCACATCAATCCCGCGGTGACGATCGGTCTCTTCGCCGCCAAACGCTTCCCGGCTAGAGAGATTCTGCCATATTGGCTCGCGCAACTCGTGGGCGGTGCGATCGCCGCCGCCTTGCTCTATACGATCGCGAGCGGGAAGGCCGGCTTCGACGTCCACGGCGGGTTCGCGAGCAACGGTTACGGCGATCACTCTCCGGGCGGCTACACGATGGTCGCCGCCATGGTGACCGAGCTCGTGCTGACGTTCATGTTCCTTTTCGTCATCCTCGCGTCGACCGAGCGTCGCGCTCCCGGCGGGTTTGCGGGCATCGCGATCGGCTTCACGCTGATGCTCATTCACCTCATCAGCATCCCGGTCGACAACACGTCGGTGAACCCCGCGCGCAGCACAGCGGTCGCCCTCTTCGCCGGCGGCGACTACATTGCGCAACTCTGGTTATTCTGGGTCATGCCCCTGGCAGGCGCCGCGCTCGCGGGCTTCGTGTATTCTTCGCTCTTCGCGCAAGCACCCGAAGAACGCACCGAACGCGAACGCCTGACGCGCGGCGGATGAATCTCGCCGCTCGTGATCCGAAGCCCGCGGCCGCTCCGCGCTACCTGCCCATCGGGTAGAATTCGGCGTTGGGCCGCATGTCGAGCGCGCCTGCCATTCGATTGGAAAAGCCGAAGAACGCGGCAATCGCCGCGATGTCCCAGATATCGTTTTCCGAGAATCCCGCCGCCGTGAGGCCGGCGATCTCCGCGTCGCTTGCGGCAAACCCGCGTTCGTTCACGCGCGACGCGAACGTGAGGATCGCGCGCAGGCGCGGCGTGAGGTCGGCCGTGCGCCAGTTGATCGCGATCTGATCGGCGAGGATCGGATCTTTTCCGAGGACGCGGAATGCGGCGCCGTGCGCGGTGACGCAATACTGGCAAAGATTCTCCGACGAGACGGCGACGACGATCGCCTCGCGTTCGGCGCGCGAGAGGCCGCTCTCGCCCTTCATCAATACGTCGTGATACTGCATGAACGCACGGAAGTGTTCGGGGCGCCGCGCGTACGTCTTGAAGACGTTGGGCACGAACCCGACGCGCTCGCGATTCTTGGCATAGACGGCGGCGATGTCTTCGGGCAGCTCGGCTTCGTTCGCTTCGCCGAAACGGCAAACGTGGGAATCGCTCATGTAGTCCTCACAGTGGGTTGAAAGGGAAGGACGGCGCGGGCGTGGCTGCCGCCGCCGGGGCGTCCGCCGACGCTGAAATCGTACGCGATCTGCGAGACGACGAAGAGGCCGCGACCCGATTCGCTGAAGGTACTCGTGGGCAGCCGCGAGACGAATCGAAAGCCGCTGCCGCGATCGAGTACGTGCAGCACGGGCGACGGCGCGCTCGTGTCGAGCACGACGCTGACGTCGCCGCGCGCGTGCCGGTAGACGTTGCCGACGAGTTCGCTGAGGATGAGTCCGGCGTTCG
>CAZZUZ010000237.1:3554-5068 GCA_964657315.1 Vulcanimicrobiota bacterium | reverse complement strand
GGCCGGCGTGCATCGCGCGTTCACGGTCGGCGGCGCGCAGGCGGTCGGCGCGCTCGCGTACGGCACGCGCACGATCGGCCGCGTAGACAAAATCGTCGGGCCGGGCAACGCCTACGTCACCGAGGCCAAACGACAAGTTTTTGGCACCTGCGGCATCGACGGGCTCGCGGGCCCCTCCGAAGTGCTCGTCGTGGCGGACTCGGCGGCCGATCCCGCATTCGTCGCGGGCGAGATGTGCGCGCAGGCCGAGCACGACCCGCAGGCGCGCGTCGCCGCGGTCAGCGAAGATCGCGCATTGCTCGAGCGCGTCGCGGAACTGCTGGGCGGCGACTTCGCGAAGAAGCTGCCGCGCTGGAACGTGATCGAACGCGTCTTCGACGGCCGCGCGTATTTGGTACACGCACGCGATCGCGCGGACGTACTCTCGGTCATCGACCGGTTCGCACCCGAACATCTCTCGCTCCAGGTCGAAGACCCATGGGCGCTCGTGCCCGAGATCCGGCGTGCGGGCGCGCTGTTCATCGGCGGTCAGACGCCGGTCGCGGCGGGCGACTACATCGCCGGCAGCAATCACGTGCTGCCGACCGCCGGCGCCGGACGTTTCTCGTCCGGATTGCGCACGGCCGATTTCGTGCGAACAATGTCCGTCGTCGAAAACAGCGACGCGCGCATGCAGCGCGACAGCGACGTCCTCGCGGCGCTCGCAACCTTCGAAGGCCTCGGCGCTCACGCGCAGACGGCAGCCATGCGAAAGCGACACTGATCTTGCAACGCCCGCTCCTGCTCGCACTCGACCTCGACGGCACCGTGGTCGAATCGCGTCGGCCCGTGCGTCCGGCCGTCGTCGACGCGGTGCGACGTGCGAAAGCGGCGGGCATCCCGACCACGATCGTCACCGGGCGTATGTACGTCGGAGCGAAACCGTTCGCGCGGACGCTCGAGGTCGACGGCTCCATCATCTGCTACCAGGGTGCCGTCATCGCAGACGCCGCGACCGGGCGTTTCGAACGCGAAGTCGGCGTGCGTAACGCCGTCGCCGTGCGCATCTACGAAGCCGCAAAAGCCGCCGGCTACCACGTGCAGTTCTACAAAGATGATCGCTTCTACGTCGAGCACGACAACGAATACGCGCAGATCTACGCGCGCACGTCCAACACGGCGCCGGTCGTCGTGCCGTCGTTGCCCGACGCCTTCGCCGGCCGCGACAGCACGAAGGTCAACATCGTGACCGACGTCGACGAGGTGCCGGCCGCCCTCGCGCTCATGCAAGCCACCTGCGGGAAAGACGCGTACGTCACGCGCTCCAATCCCGAATTCGTCGAGATGCTCGACCCGCTCGTCAATAAAGGTCTCGCACTCAAGATCGTCTGCGATCGCATCGGCATCGGCCTCGATCGAGTGCTCGCCGTCGGCGACTCATACAACGATTTGCCATTCCTCGCGGCGGCGGGTTTTTCGGTCGCGATGGGATCGGCTCCGGACGAGCTCAAAGCGAAGGCCGATGCGGTGGTCGG
>CAZZUZ010000237.1:0-3544 GCA_964657315.1 Vulcanimicrobiota bacterium | reverse complement strand
CGACGTCCGTCACGACGGCGTCGCCGAAGCCATCGACCGGTACGTGCTGGCGTAGACGGCCGCATGGACGTCGTTGCGTGGCTCCTCGCCGGCGATCCGGCGATCGCATGGCAGACGATGCGCGATCTGACCGGCGCGACGCCGAACGTGATCGCGGCCGAGCGCCGGAAAGTCCCGCACGAAGGGATCGGCGCGACGATCCTTGCGAGTCAGGGTCCGGACGGACCCTGGCATCTCGCGGACGAGCCCGATTGGCTGCCGACGCTCTATACGATGCTGCTGCTGCGCTCGACGGGAGCCGATCCGTTCGACCCGCTCGTCGCTTCGGCGGTCGCGCGCCTCGAAGCCGGTTACGAGTGGAACGAAGAATTCCGCGACAAACCGGACAAGACGTTTTTCGAGGGCGAGACCGAGCCGTGCATCAACGGGGGCATTCTCGCCCTCGGCGCGAGCTTCGGACGGCCGTGCGAGAGCCTGGCGCGGCGGCTATTACGCGACCAGCTCGTGGACGGCGGCTGGAACTGCGACGCGCCGCAGAGCGCGGTTTCTTCGTATCATTCCACGATCTGCGTTCTCGAGGGCCTGCTCGCGTTCGAGCGCGCCGTCGACGGCGATGCGGATGTGGCCACCGCACGGCGTCGTGGCGAAAACTATTTACTCGATCGTTCGCTCTTCAAGCGGCTTTCGACCGGCGAACCGGCGAGCGCCGCTTTCGGGCGATTCGCATTTCCGCCGCGTTACCATTACGACGTGCTCCGCGGTCTCGACTACCTGCGCGACGCGGGCCTCGAACCCAGCCCGCGCCTGCGCGAAGCGGTCGCTCTCGTCCGCGCAAAAGCCGGTCCCGACGGCCGTTGGCCGCTCGACGCGAGCTATGCCGAAGCGCTCGCCGTACCGATCGGCGAAACGCTCGGAGAGCCAAGCCGGTGGAATACGCTGCGCGCCATGCGCGTGCTGCACCACTTCGGCTGAACCTCGGAGCGGTTCGAGGGCGGCTCCATGGATGACTCGCGAGCGAATCGACGGTTGCTCGACGTCGTCCGCCGTTTCTCTCGTTCGAGACAATGCGCGGCGCGAAGGTCGCACGCGCGAAGGCGCGCAATCTTTGATTCGACGTGAAGCCCGCCGCGCGACGCAAGCGCTCGACGATGTCCCGACTGCGACCGTACTGGATCGTCGGCGTCGTCATCGCCCTTCTCGGGACCGTCGCGATCGGATTCGCGCTGACGAGTCCCGCGTTCCGGCTCAAAAAACTTTCGATTTCGGGCCTCGCTCGCGTGTCGCGCGGCGACGTGCTCGCGCGTGCGGCGATCGATCCGTCCGCAAACGTATGGTTGCTAAATAAACGCGCCATCGAAGCGCGCATCGAAGCGATCCCCTACGTCGGAACCGCGGCCGTCAAACGCATCCCGGTCGCGGACGTGTCGATCGCGATCGTCGAACGGGTTCCCGCGGCGTGCGTGCGCGATGCGGCCGGACGCGAAGTAACCATCGATCGCGAGAACCGCGTTCTGCAGGACGACTGCGCCGAAGACTTGGTGGCCTACGCGCTGCGCTCGACGGTCGACGATCGGCCCGGCGCCTTTCTGCACGATGCCGAATTGTCCGAACTCGAGGGCGACGACGGCACGCTCTCCGTGCAGACGCAAAAATTCAGCGCGTTCTCGCACGATCGCTTCGGCCAGCTCGTCGCGATGATGCCCGGCGGCATCTCGGTACAGTTCGGCGACGACGGCGATCTCGCGGGCAAGGAGCGTTTGATCGGCCCCATCCTCACGCAGCTCGGGCCGCGGGCCGCGAGCGTGAAATCGGTCGACCTGCGAGCGCCGGCGACTCCGGTCGTGGAATATCGGGCTCCCGTTATTCGCCGCCATCCACAACATGTAGACACCCAATAAACACAATATATACAAGGAAACGAACGAGCGACCACAACATATAGTGGCATGCCCGCACGTCGTGCCCATTGAGCAAGTCCGGCAGGGGCGGCGTCCAAATCGTCGGACTCGACATCGGCACGACCAAAACGTGCGCCGTCGTCGCCAATCTCACGGATACCGGGCTCGATATCATCGGCGTCGGCGAAGCGCCTTCGACGGGTCTGCGGAAGGGCGTCATCACCGATCTCGAGGAAACGGTTCGATCGATCGAAGCCGCGACCGAACGTGCCGAGCGCATGGCGGGCGTGCACATCTCGCACGTCTACGTGGGCGTCACGGGCGAACACGTTTCGAGTACCAACAACCGCGGCGTCGTCGCGATCACGGGCGAAGATCGCGAGGTCGTGCGCAACGACGTCGCACGCTGCGTCGACGCGTCCAAGCTCATCGACGTCGGCTCGGAGCGTCAGATCATCCACGCCCTGCCGCGTTTCTTTACGGTAGACGGACACGACGGGATCACCGATCCGATCGGGATGAGCGGTCAACGCCTCGAAGTCGACACGCACATCATTACCGGCGGCAACTCGTTCATCACGAACGTCCTCAAGTGCGTCCATCGCGCGGGTCTCGAGCCGGCCGGAATCGTCTTCGAGCCGCTCGCTTCGTCGGCCGCGACGCTACTCTCCGAAGAACGCCATGTCGGCGTCGTCTTACTCGACATCGGCGGCGGCACGACCGACGTCGCGGTCTATTCCGGCGGGGGCGCCGTCCACACGTCCACGATCCCCGTCGGGGGCAATATCCTCACCAACGACATCGCTCTCGGTCTCAAGACGTCCACCTTCGAGGCGGAGACGATCAAACGCACGATCGCGTCGGCGTCGGCGGGCGATCGCGAAGGCGGCGACTTTTTCGTCAAAACGTTGGACGGCCGCAGCACGCGGCCGGTCACGCGCGCGCAGTTGCGCTCGATCGTCGCGCCGCGCATCCTCGAAATCTTTCGCATGGCCAAAGCGCAGATCGCCGAACGCATTCCGCGCGACGTCGTTCTCGCCGAAGTCGTCCTCACCGGCGGCGGCGCGCATCTCTACGGCATCGAACGCGCGGCCGCGGAATTCTTCGGCATGCCGGCGCGGATCGGCGTTCCGACGGCCATCGGCGGCTTGACCGATGCCGTCAAAAAACCGGAGTTCGCGACGGCTGTCGGGCTCGTGCTCTTCGGCCCGCGGGGCGACGGCGCGACCTGGCACGCGAGCTCGCGTACGATCTTCGGAAAAATCGCCCTTTGGTTCGGCGACTTGTGGAACTAAATCTCTTCACTCATTGGGAGGCATCGATGGCTGATTCTAAACGGTATAACCCCGAGCACGCGGCCACGATCAAAGTCGTCGGCATCGGCGGCGGCGGCTGCAACGCGGTCAATCGCATGATCGAGGCGGGACTCTCGAACGTGGAGTTCTTCGCGGTCAACACCGACGTGCAAGCGCTTCGCAACGTCAAGACCGAAAATACGATTCAGATCGGCAACGGCAAGACGCGCGGTCTCGGTGCGGGCGCGAATCCCGAGACCGGCCGCGACGCGGCCGAAGAATCGCGCGAAGATCTCGCGATGGTTCTCGACGGCGCGGACCTCGTCTTCATCACCGCCGGTATGGGCGGCG
>CAZZUZ010000236.1:0-5076 GCA_964657315.1 Vulcanimicrobiota bacterium | reverse complement strand
TGCGCGCGGCCGGCGATCGCCCGGAGCCAGGAACCGCGTAGGTCCGCGAGCATACGGTCGTGATGAGCGAAACCGCGCGCGCCGTCCACCTCCACGAGTTGACGCCGCTCGATTTTCTCGAGCGTTCCGCGTTCGTCTTCCGCGAGAAAGTCGCCGTCGTCGACGGCGACGTCCGGCGCACGTACCCACAGTTCCGCGAGCGCGTCCATCGCGCGGGACGAGCCCTCACGTCGCTCGGCATTCGCCCGGGCGATCGCGTGGCGGTGCTCGCGAAAAATCAGTCGGCGCTCTTGGAATCGCATTACGCGGTGCCGCTCGTTCGCGGCATCCTCTGCGCGCTCAACGTGCGCCTCGTCGCGAACGAGATCGCGTACATCCTCGAGCACTGCGGCGCGAAAGCCGTCATCTACGATGAAGAGTTCGCCGCGCTGCTCGACGGTGCGCCGCCCGAAATCGTACGCGTGACGAGCGGTTCGCCCGACTCGCACTACGAGCGATTGCTGCGCGAGCAGACGGACGAAGCGCTGCCCCTGCCCGACCTCGATGAAGACGAAACGATCTCGATCAATTACACGAGCGGCACGACCGGACGGCCCAAGGGCGTGATGTACACGCATCGCGGGGCCTACCTCAACGCGCTGGCCGAAATCTTTCACGCGAACGTGCGGCCGGAGAGCAGCTATCTGTGGACGCTGCCCATGTTCCATTGCAACGGTTGGACCTTTCCGTGGGCGATCACCGCAGCCGGAGCGACGCACGTCTGTCTCGCGAAGGTCGATCCCGCGCTGATCTTCCGCTTGATCGACGAAGCCGACGTCACGCATCTGTGCGGCGCGCCGACCGTGCTCATCGGACTCACGAATCATCCCGGCGCCAAGCCGTTCGCGCGCCCGCTTTCGATCGTCACCGCCGGCGCGCCGCCCGCGCCGACGACGATCGCGCAAATGGAAGCGCTCGGTGCGACGATCACGCACGTGTACGGCCTCACCGAAACGTACGGGCCCGTGACGGTTTGCGAGTGGCAGTCGCAGTGGAACGCGCTCGATACGCCCGAACGCGCGCGCCTCAAATCGCGCCAGGGCGTCGGCATGATCACGGTAAGCACCGACGTCCGCGTCGTCTCGACGGCAGAAGACACGGGCTATCCCGACGTGCTCGTCGACGTGCCGAGCGACGGCGTGTCGCAAGGCGAGATCGTCATGCGCGGCAACAACGTCATGAAGGGCTACTATGCGGACGAAGCCGCGACCGCAAAAGCCTTCGCGGGCGGCTGGTTCCACAGCGGCGATCTCGCGGTTCGCTATCCGGACGGATACATCGCGATCGTCGATCGCGCCAAAGACGTGATCATCAGCGGCGGCGAGAACATCTCGACCGTGCAGGTCGAACAAGTGGTGCTGCGGCACGACGCCGTGCTCGAATGCGCGGTCGTCGCAATGCCCGACGAGAAGTGGGGCGAAGTTCCGAAAGCGTTCGTCGCGCTCAAATCCGGCCGTACGCTGACCGCCGAAGATCTGGTCGCGCATTGCCGAGCGCTCTTGCCCGGATTCAAGGTCCCGAAGGCCGTCGAGTTCGGCGACCTGCCGAAGACGTCGACGGGAAAGATCCAGAAGTTCGTCCTGCGCGACCGCGAATGGCAAGGACATACTAAGCGCGTCAATTGAAGCGCCTCAAGCTCGTCGTCGTCTCCGACACGCATCTTCCCCGGTTCTCTAAGCGGCTCGATGCGGCGCTGCGCCGAGTCGCGGACGAGCGCCCGGACGTCATCCTCCATTGCGGCGATCTGACGACGATCTTGGGAACGCAGGCCTTCGAAACGATCGCTCCGGTCGAGGCGGTCGCGGGCAACAACGACGGCGCGGAGATCGTGGAGCGCTACGGTAGGCGCAAGATCGTCGAAGCGGGACCGGTGCGCATCGGCATGATTCACGGCGACGGGACGCGCGGCACGACCCTCGGCCGCGCGAGGACGGCGTTCGAAAACGACCGCGTCGACGCGATCGTCTTCGGGCACAGTCACGTTCCGTATCTCGCTCGACACGATCGCACGTGGGTCGTCAACCCCGGCTCGATCACCGACAAGCGCCGTCAGCCGCACTATAGTTACGCGGTGCTGACGATCGACGACGACGTGCTCGACGAACCGCAGCTCGTCTACTTCGACACGTGACGCCCGACGAGATCTACCTGCGCGCGGTAGAGGCGCAGCGCGCGCGGCCCGTGCCGGCGCACGTCGATTACGACGTTTCGATCCGCGCGACGGGCGCGACGATCGGCTGCCCGCACGGCGCGATCGTCGTGACGTTCGGTAGCGGTAACTCGCAAGCGGCGTTTCGCGTCGCGTACCGCGGCGAGGGCGCCGCCGCACGCAGCACCGACCTGCGTACGCAGCAGACGTGCGCGGGCGTTCCGCTCATCGATCCGGCCGGTGGCGATATCGGCGGATTACTCGCGGCCTCGCATGATTCGGGAAAAATCGACGCCACGAAGCCGGGCGAGAACACGATCGCCATGGTGCGAGCGACCGGCGTCTCGCACTACGCGGTCGTCGCGAGTAGTTCCGAAACGCTCGACGCGCGCAACGTCTTCCACCTCACGTTGCACGCGATCGCCGATCCCGTGACGTATCCGTTAACCGATCTCTACGTCGATGCGTCCGACTATCACGTCGCGCGCGTCGTCGGCCGTTTCGTCGATCGTTATGGCGGCGCACCGGCATCGATCGTCGCAACGGGCGACTTCACCCTCGAAGGCGACTATTCGATCGAAACGCACGAACGAGTCGAGTTCTCGGCGGAGACGCAGCCCGCGCGCATCCGCGCGACGCTCGAGGCGACGGCGACGAACGTCGTCGTCGCGCCACCGTAAGGGGCTCCTCGTCGGACGGAACCCGCGGGAATGCCCGCATCCGTTTCGGTACATCGGCTCATGCTCTCCAATCGCTCGATGCCCGACGCCGCAGTCATCCCCGAACTGCATGCGACCGACGTCCGGGTCGCGGCCAAATGGCTCTGCGACGCGTTCGGCTTCAGCATTCGTATCGCGATCGGCTTGCATCGAGCGCAGCTCAACGCGGGCACCGGCGCGATCGTGCTAACGGAGCGCAGCGAAGCGAGCGGCGGCGCGGTCTCGCTGATGGTGCGCGTCGACAACGTCGACGACCATTACGCGGTCGCGAAGCGTCACGGCGCGACCATCGTCATACCGCCCGAAGACTACCCGTACGGCGAACGCCAATACGTGTGCGAAGATCCCGAAGGCCACCGCTGGACCTTCTCGCAAACCATCGCCGACGTGGCGCCGGAAACGTGGGGCGGCACGCCGGACGTTTTGTAAACTGCTTTAGCGAATCGGCGCGGGCGGCACGATCGTCTCGACGTGCCCGGTCGCGACGTCGTACACGAGGCCGGATACGAGCCATGTCGACGGAAGCGCGGGTACGGAACGAAGGACCGCGACGTCGGCCGCGACGGCCTTGCATGGATCGGCGATCGCTTTTTCGGCGAGTTCGCCTTCGCCGACCTGAAAGTAGCCCGCGAGCAATTGCGGGTCGTTCGCCAGGCGCAGCATGCCGCAATCGGTGTGGTGCATGACGATCAGGTGAAACTCTCCGCCGCCGCCCGGATTCTCCCCCGCCACCTCGCCGATACGTCCGAGCAATCCCATCATCTGTAACGTTCCCGGCGTCACGCGGCCGCCGATGTTGCGCAGCACGACCGCTTCACCGAGTTCGACCCCGAGCAGATATGCCGGGTCGACGCGGGGATCGGCGCAGGTAACGATGACCGCTCTGACTTTCGGCAAGGCGGCCGGCAGCGACGGCATCAGCGTCTCCGGCGTCTGCTCGGCGGCAAACGCGTCGTTGCGCTGCATGAGAACATCGAAAGTAGACATGTTCGCGTCACTCCGTTTCGAGGGAAACGACACCCTCCCGGGTCGCACGTGACGGCATCGGCGCGGGCGCCCAACCGGACGGCCATTCGACGGAGAGCGCTGCCGAAAAATAGCGATCGAGTTCGGCTCGATCGACGAACGCCGAACCGAAACCGGGTGGCAACGTAAGCTTCGATCGCTGCGCCCCGACGATCGCGAGCTTGTCGAGAAAGGCGAGAGCCGGCAGCACGTCCGCTTTTGCGAGGTTGCACCGCGCACACGCGAGGACCAAGTCCCACATCGGATCGGAGAGCAGGAAACTCCACGGGATGACGTGATCGACGTGCGGCCTTTCATCGACGTCGAATTGGCGTTCGCAGTAAAAGCATGCGGTGCGATCGGTCGCGCGGAGAATCTTCAGATACTTCGCGAGCGAGGCACGTTCCGCGCCGTTACGCTCGACCTTCTCGATGATCAGCGGAGCGAGCATATTCACGCGTTCCAAATACCGCGCCCACCAATGGTTCGCCAGCGTTTCGAGCGCATGGGCGTTGGAGCGAAGAAAAAGCATTGCCGAATCGGAGATCTCGACCACGTCGCTACCGCTCTGCCACGCGAAGAGTGGGTTCATGCCGGCCGGCGCGCTGCGATGGAATCGATCCAGTACGTTGATCGTAAGCACGCGCGCCATTTCGCGGTCGAGGCGCAAACGCGTCGTTTCGGGCATATCGCGCAATCGCCGCATCCCGCCGAGTTCGGAAGCGCTGCGAATGCGCCGGACGACTTCCGGCTCGGCTTTGATCGTCGCCGCCTGACGCAGCCGAAACACGACCGTCTGCACCCAATAGAGTTCGACGAATTCGTGCCCGATGCGCGTCAGCGGCACGCGGCCGGAGCCGCCCTCGCGCACGATACGAACGAGCGCCTTGAGCAAGGCCGGCTTGTACGAGCTGGACATGCTTGCATCCCGTGCGAGCGCGGCTATCGAGTCGACGGTCAACGTGAGTCGGCGATACGCTTGCCGTACGCCTCGGCTCCTGCAGGGCGCCGTCGCTTCGTGAAGGTTCTGACATGCGACGCTGTCAACGCAACACGATCGGCAAGATCACGATCGGAAGGCTTCGCCGCGATCGCGGCATCAGCGTGGCTCGCCCGACGGCGCTCGGCAATCCCTTTGCCGTCGGACCATACGCGCGTGAGGAT